>NZ_JAUBOX010000064.1:26003-46951 GCF_036700445.1 Microcoleus sp. T3_B1 | reverse complement strand
ATGTTTTCTCAAACATTGAAGGCGGATATGTACAGTGGCAGACGATACAATTAGCTGACCTGAAAAACACTAAAAAATTATTCCCTGATTATAAAGTGTTAGATTCCCAGGTTTTGCAAGATGTCGTCAACCGAGTTGAAACTTCCTTTTCAAACTTCACCACGCCCGACAAAAACGGCAATCGTAGAGGCAAGCCAAGATTCAAAGGGCTTCACTACTACAAATCCTTCAGTTACCCTCAATTAGACAACTTAGATATTGTCAAAGATGAACAAAACAGGATTTGTATTAGCCTCACAAAAATAGGTAAGCGTGCCTATGGTCTTTCACCGTCCCATACCAAAAGGATTCAAAGTTAAGACGGGTACAGTTATCAGAAAAGCAGATGGGTGGTATATTTCCCTGACGCTAGAAGATAAAACGGTTCCCGTAACGGTTGCAGAAATTCAACCGACGGTCGAAAATACTGTTGGCATTGATTTGGGAGTCACTAATTACGTCTATCTTTCCAATGGCGAAAGAGTTGAGAATCCTAGATTTTTGAGGAAATCGGCTCAGAAATTAGCAAGGCTTCAAGCGAAGTTAGCTAATAGAGTCAAGGGTTCTCAACCTTGGAAAATAATCAAGGACAAGGTTTCCCAACTCCATCAGTTCGTAGCTAGAGCTAGATTAGATTTTCAATTTAAAACTGCACATGAGCTACTTAGCAAGTGTGAGGTTTTAGTTGTTGAAGATTTGAGCGTCAAAAATCTAACTAGACGTGCCAAGCCCAAGACTGATATTGAGAAGGGTAATTTGGTTTATTTGCCTAACGGTCAGTCAGCTAAGAGTGGTTTGAATAAATCCATGCTTGATGCTGCTCACGGGCAATTCGCCAACGTTCTGAAATATGTCGCCTGGAAACTAGGTAAAAGTGTTTTATTTGTTGATCCAAAGGGAACTTCCCAGCACTGTTGGAACTGCCTCAACAAAGTCCCGAAAGAATTATCGGAACGGTGGCATTCTTGTCAATGTGGAGAATCTTTGGATCGAGATGAAAATTCAGCCAAACTCATAAGAAAAATTGGTCTGAGTTACAAAAGTGGCGGGGGAACTCCGTCACTCAAAAAAGCATGAGAAAAAAAAGGAAAAAGAAGCCTGCGGTCTAACTGTACTCAGTTGACCGTCAGGTTCGTTCACGAAACACGAACAGAATGTAATTGTTGACGGTATTGAGGCTAACCTTTGTTATGAACCCACTACTGAGACGCGCAACCGGAAAGCCCTGCGTCCAAATAATACAGCAGAATGGGAATTGAGAGTGGGCGTATATCAGGTTTTGTACAAAGTTGACAAGCAAGTTAAAATTGTCAGTAGAGATCGCATCGCTGGCAAGCATGAGAATATATACATATTTCAAGGAGAAGAGGAAGAACTATGATGAACTGGGATTATCGAGTATTTTTTGAGGATGGCGGGTACACAATTCGCACGGTGTATTATGACGATAAGGGTGCGATCGCAGCCTGCTCTGAAAAAGAAACCGCACCTTTTGGAGAATCAGTGGAAGAACTTCAAGAAGAATTAAACCAACTCCTTGCTGCTCTAAAAAAACCAGTTATTTCGGCTGACGATGTGCCACCTCCAAGCGATCGCCCGAAGGCAAAAAGAGGAAAATCATTGCAAGCAGTGCGGCAACAACTTGGCTTGCGATCGGAAATAACGAAAGAAAATTCCTTAGAAAATTCCTTGAGTTCAAACGATTAGCAAAGAACCGAGGTTATCGGTAAGAGTTCAAAACTACTGGCCGCTTATCTTGGCCGCTCATATGAATGATGACGATTTAAACGAATTAATAGATGCTTTCACCGCAGAATGCGAAGAGTTTCTCCAGTCAATGGAAACAAATCTGCTGGCGATGGAAGCTGCGGGTTTGAAAGAGCGACAAGCTGCAGTTAAAGAAATGTTTCGGGCCGCTCACTCGATTAAAGGTGCGGGTTCGATGTTGGGCTTTCAAAACGTATCGGCGGCGGCTCACACGCTGGAGGACTGTTTTGTCATTTTGCGCGATCGCACAGACTTGGCGGCCCTGGAACCGACTACTGTGAGTGTTTTGCTGCAGGGGGTGGATGCTCTCAAAAAGATTACGATCGAATCAGTTCAACACTCCGATATTACAACTCCGGATCAAACGGAAAACTTGGAGGCGATCGCCCAAATTTTCGCCCAGTTCCAGGCCAAGTACGGCAAGTCAGAACCGCCGCAAGTTCCCGCAGTCAGCCAATCGTCCGCCCCGGAAACGCTGAAACTGATTTTTGAACAGCAAGTGCCGGCACTCTTCAATCGCCTAGAAACCGAGCTTTCCCAAGCTTCCGAAGCAGATTTGGCAACAAGCGTCACCGCCCTCAACCAGGTTTACTACCAACTCTCCGGTTTGGCTGGAATGCTGCAATTGCCGGATTTTGGGAAAGTCGCCGCAGCCCTCAGAGATTTGATTGACTCTCCAGACTTGACTCTACAACGGTTGCAATCCGACGGTTGGGCGATCGCCCAAAACTTGCAAACCGCACGCCAACAAATATTGGAAGGAAGGGCGATCGACATCCCCGAAATCTCCCCCACTCCCACTCTCCCCCTCTCCCCCTCCCCCACTCTCCCACTCTCCCCCTCCCCCACTCTCCCCCTCTCCCTCTCCCCCACTCCCACTCTCCCACTCTCCCCCACTCCCACTCCCCCACTCTCCCCCACTCCCACTCCCCCCGAAATCTCCCCCTCCCCGACTCTCCCAGTCCCCAACCCGCAAAGGCCGACAATCCGGGTAGACTTAGAACGCTTAACTGAATTGGTGAATTTAGTCGGGGAATTAGTCATCAACCGTACAAATTTAGAACTTCAAGAATCCGAACTGCGCGGCGAAGTCAAGCGCATCCGCCGCAATATCGTAGATTTGAACCAATTCGGCGGCCAGTTGCGAGAAGAATACGACAGACTGAGCTTTGCAGAGTGGAGAGGGGGAAACGGGAACTCTGGATTGGGAAAACTTGCAGCAGCAGAAACAGAATTCCCCATGATTGCTAACGGCAAATCCTCTCCGCTTCATGCTCACTTCGATATCTTAGAGATGGATCGTTATACAGAGTTCCACTCGACAGCCGCAGAAGTCATCGAAACTGCCCAAGCAATTTCTCAATCCGCCACCAAATTAGACACCTTAGCCATGAAATTCGAGCGCAGTACCGACCAACTGCGTCGCATTACCGAACAACTACGCAGTCGCGTCATGCAGTTGCGAGTCGTGAGTTTCAGTCGCGCCGTCGATCACTTGCCCAGAGCCCTCCGAGAGATGTGTCTCACATACGATAAGGATGTCAACCTGCTGCTAGTGGGAAGAGATACCAAAATTGACGAAAGTTTGCTCGATGCTTTGCGCGACCCCTTAATACACTTAGTGAGAAACGCTTTCGACCACGGCATCGAAATGCCCGAAGTTCGGAAAGCAAGCGGCAAGCCGGCCAGCGGTCAAATAGAAATAGAAGCCCGCCACCAAGGCGGCCAAACTATTATTACTGTCGCCGATGATGGCAAAGGCATTGACCCGGAAATGATTCGCCGTAAAATTGTCACAAAGGGTTTGGCTACGGAGGAACAAGCTCAAGAATTTTCCATTGCCGAACTCTACGATTTTCTGTTTTGGGCGGGTTTCAGCACTACTGAAGGGGTCAGCGACCTTTCGGGGCGGGGAGTCGGGCTCGACGTGGTGCGAACAAATTTGCGGACTGTGCGGGGAACTGTGAAGGTAGACTCTCGCCTGGGAAAAGGTACGAGTTTTATTATTAAACTGCCACTGCTGTTGTCGATTACTGATGCTTTGATGGTGAAAACCGATCACAATAAAATAGCAGTGCCGCTTGATGCAGTCGAGGAAATTCTGCACATTAAAGCCTCGGAAGTTCACATTGCCGGCAATCAGCCGATGCTGTGGTGGCGGGAGGAATTTATTCGTTTGGTGAGAATGCAAGATTTGCTCGAATACAGCGTCGTCGGGCCGGATGCCCCCTCTCCTGACCCTTTGACCCAAGAGGAAATTCCCGTCCTGGTTTTGGCTTCTACCGAAGGAATGCTGGCGGTGGCAGTGGAACGGCTGATCGGTCAGCAGGAAATAGTGGTTAAACCTTTGCCGCCGCCTCTATCCAAGCCTCGCGGCGTTTTGGGGACTACGATTTTGGGGGACGGGCGCGTGGTGAATATTCTGGATGTGGACGATTTGGTGGGCCAACCTGTGGTAAATAGTTCGATCGCCGCTATCTCCGGTAAAGTGCAGGAGATACCGGCGAGTTCGAGTCAGTCACCGCAGATTTTGGTAGTGGATGATTCCTATACAATTCGCCAGTTGCTGTCTCTGACGCTGACTCGTGCTCGCTACCGGGTGGTACAGGCTAAAGACGGCCTGGATGCCCTGGAAAAGTTGCAAAATGGTCTTGATTGCAGTTTGGCGATCGTGGATATTGAAATGCCCCGGATGGATGGATTTGAATTGTTGCGATCGATCAGATCGACCGAACGGTTTGCTAAGATTCCCGTAGCTATGCTGACATCCCGTAGCGGGGCAAAACATCGGCAAATGGCAATGGAATTAGGCGCCAATCAATACTTCACCAAACCTTACAGCGAAGCCCAACTTTTACAAGCTATCCCCAAATTAATCCACCACTCAATAATTTAATCCACAATCTCAAATTTCCAATCAAATAATCCCTAATCTCAAACAAAACTTAGGCAAAAAGTAATTGCACCCGCGAATAATAGTGGGAACTACGCACCCGACTCACCTACTAAAATCGAATAATCTAAAATCTAATACCAATTTTGTATGAGGCTGCATATATCTCGATCCCCCCTAGCCCCCCTTAATAAGGGGGGGACAAGATTCTTCTCAAAGTCAACCCCTACTCCCCAACAATCAGGGGGATTTAGGGGGATCGAGATATGTGCAACTTCACATTAAATTGGTATTACGAACTATAGAATCTGAAACCCACCTTCCCCGTGCTGCCCTAAAAAAGGGGGAACTTGAAAGCCCTCTTGGAAAAAGGGTTTGGGGGTTCTATGCGTAACTCTTAAGCTTACGTCAGCTAAATTGCGCTTTTTTTTCAAGGGGCTCTCTGGCCCGTCCCACAAGGATTCTCAAATAGAGGAAATGGCAACCTAGATGCACAATAACTTAATAGTCGATCGTGCATAGTAGCTAAATCAACCCTAAACTCAACAGTGCCATGAGTTCAGGTAGAATCAGATGCGAAACAGAAAAAGATTTGACTGCATGGGCGATCTACGGAAACGTAGGGCGCTGAGCGAGATAGCGTTGAAATCCGCTGTTTAGCAGTTTCGTTTTTTCTTCCAGGCACAGGTCTAATCTCCCACACCCCATCTCAAAACGAAAGCCGCACGCCCGGACACGAGAGAAGCAGTTCAACACCCTTAAACTCTCTCCAACTTAATCCGTCAATTAAGATAGGTTCATCAAGCCTTTCTAAAGTTGTTTCTAAAGTTGTCGTCATCCCAACCCCTCCTTACTCAATTCAATCTTAATTGAATGTGCGTTCATCAGCGCTCATCTGCCAACATCTGCGATCGCAATCCCATCTACTGTCCCAAAGTTCCCTTATACTCGTCCGGTACAAATTCCGTAACCACTTGGCCGCCGCCACCGTCGCCTTTGACAATCACAGTTTGATTTTTCAACTCTCCCGCCGCCCTCGGCCCTGTCAAATTAAACACCGGATTTAACTGCCGATATACCACATTTCCTTCTGCATCAAAAGTCTGGTTAGTTAAATACCAAGTTACGCGATCGGTATTTAATTGAGCTTGACGTTTTTCCCCAATTCCTACCACATTCCCCGTCAAATAAAAAACTTTTTTCTCTAAATCTCCCCGCCCCGTATCCCCAGTCATCGTCACCTTTTCCACGCGGTGAAAAACCTTCACAGGCCCGGGCGACACCACAGATTGCGCCGGAAAATTCCAACTCATCAAACTGCTTTCTATTTGCAGCGGCGGGTCTGATGGCATCAACTGAGCGTTTTTTGTCAGCGTCGCAATCTTGGTTTTTAAGTCTACATCTACTTGGTCGGCAAAACCGCTGTCTGTTACTGTTTTATCTTTGTATCTATCAATTTGAGTCGGTTTGGCGCTGTTTACTTTTTGTTGATCCACAAACCACACTAAGTGCTCGGTTCGCAATTGCAAAACCGGATCTTTAACATTCGCCACCACAGAACCGAATAACTCCATCCTCTTAGCCCTACTGAAAACCCGCGCTTCCTTCGCTGAAGCCGTCACCTGTTTGTTCTCTCCAGTCAAATTATTGCGGACAACTAAAACATCTTCCTTCGGCCGCCACTCCAACTCATTTCCCCGCAATACCACTCCATTTTTCAGGTCTTTAGCGACTATGTTACCTTTGAGAAAAACCTGATTTCCTTCCTGAAATACCTGCCCGGTTTCTCCCTGAATATCGTAAATTTCTTTGCCGTCCTGAAACAATTTGCCCACTGGTTTCTGAACGTTAACTATCTTTTTGTCTTTGCTGTAAACGGCATTTTGCGAGTTTACTTTCCAGAACGTCTCACCCTTTTCGTTTGCTTGTTCTAGAGTTACTTTGTTCAAAGTTAAAGTGCTGTTTGACTGTTGAGCAGTTTTGAGATCCTCAGCTAATTTGTTCTTTTGAGTCTCTTGCGGAACCGCACAAGCACCAATCCCCAAAATCAGTGCTGATAAAAATAGCAGCATCAATTTTGGGGATTTGAAAGTGGGAATTTGGGATTTGAGATTAATCATTGGTTATTGGGAATTGGTAATTGGTAATTGGTAATTAATAATTGGCTCTTGAAAAACACTTAATCAAAAATTAAAAATGTGTCATGTTTGGTCTAAATTTTTAACTTTTAATTCTCAATGATTCAACCCATTAACCCTCACCCATTACCCGTTACCCATTACCCATTACCCAACCCCTATCTGTCGTCGTGTTCCTCCATCAAGCTCAGACCCGACAAAGGGCGGTAAGCATAATTAGGGCGCGATGTTTTTTGGATGTCGTCCTTAATCATTTCCAAATCGATATAGCGATCGGCTACATTAATCAAACTGTCGCTCGTCATCGATCGCAAACTCACCACCTCAACCCGCACACCGCGATAGCTCACAGCGTCTACAGCATAAGCCAAATCGCCGTCACCGCTCACCAGTACCGCCGTGTCGTAAGACCCCACTAAAGCCATCATATCCACAGCGATTTCTACATCCAAATTCGCCTTCTTAGAACCATCTGGCAACTGTACCAAATCCTTAGAAATCACGCGGTAGCCGTTGCGGCGCATCCACAGCAAAAACCCCTGCTGTTTCTCGTTAGTGCGATCGACACCCGTGTAGAAGAAAGAGCGCAGCAGCCGCGAACCCGCAGTTAAACGGCACAGCAGCTTAGTGTAATCAATCTCAATTCCTAACTGCAAAGCCGCGTAAAAAAGGTTAGAACCGTCAATAAAAATTGCCACTCTACCCCGATTTTCTAGAACCTGTTCCGGCGTAAAAAGGTCGTTGCTTTCTATTCTATTCAACATGATTGTTATGCCTCGATTTTTATGAAAGATTGGTAAGGAAATAACTGCTAATTCGTAGTCTGTCATAACACCCAGAGCCCTGGCTGCCAACTATGAAGGTACTGTTTACAGCAGTTCGATCCGCTTAAAAACAGGTTGGGGTTCCCCCAGAGTTTGGTTTGCCGGCAAAGCGCCCCAAGCAGCATGAGCTGCAAAATTCGCTAAACTGTTAACTGTAACTCGATCGTTAAAGTCAATTGAAAAACCTAGCTGTTGATAGATAGCGTTGCTGATATTGGGAATAATCGGCGACAAAAGGTAAGATGCTAGTCTAACAGATTCCAGAACAGAATATAGCACCTGTTCGACACTTTCGATTTGTCCCTGCTTGTACAAACTCCAAGGTGCTTGCACGTCAATAAACTTGTTTCCGGCTCGAACTAATGCAAGCACCGCTTCGCAAGCCTTGCTAAAAGCCAACTCCTCGTAAAAATCTGCTACTCGATCGCCCAAATCCAGGCTCATAGCCTTGAGAAGGTTGTCGCCCTCAATGTTTTCTCCCAACACATTTGGTACGCAGGCACCGCAATATTTGCGAGCCATGTTTAACGTGCGGTTAAGCAAATTTCCCAAATCATTTGCTAGCTCAGCATTCAATATATTGATAAACCGAGTTTCGTTAAAATCGCCGTCCTCTCCGAACTCAATTTCTTTGAGGAAATAGTAACGTACTGCATCAGCGCCGTATTTGTTGACCAATTCGACAGGGTTTAAAGTATTACCCTCCGTTTTCCCCATTTTTTTGCCGTCTTTGGTCAAAAACCCGTGTGCGAAAACGCGACCCGGCACCGGTAGATTCGCTGACATCAGCATTGCCGGCCAGTAAACTGCGTGGAAGCGAAGAATATCTTTGCCGATCAAATGCAAGTCAACCGGCCACCATTTAGATAAAGCATTCTCCAACATCGGGTCGCTGTCCGGATCTAGCAAGGCGGTGACGTATCCCAGCAAAGCGTCAAACCAGACGTAGATGCTGTGACTGGGGTCAACTGGCATTGGCAGACCCCATTCGAGATTCACTCTAGAAATCGAAAAGTCTTGCAGTCCAGAGTTGACGAAACTGAGCACTTCGTTGCGTCGGCTTTCCGGCGCGATGAAGTCGGGACGTTCTGCGTACAAGGCCAGCAGTTGCTCTTGATACCGCGACAGACGGAAAAAGTAATTTTCCTCGTCGCGCCACTCAACTTCCTTGCTGGTGTGGACAGAACACCGATTTCCCGGCAACAATTCCCGTTCATCCTTGAATTCTTCACAGGAGACGCAGTACCAGCCTTGTTGCTGGTTCAAGTAGATGTCGCCGGAGTTCCAGACGCGCTGGAAAAATTCTTTGACAATGTACTCGTGGCGCCGCGAAGTTGTGCGGATGAAGCGATCGTACTGGATGTCGAGTTGCTCCCACAGCGCCTCAAACGCCGGAACTACTGAATCGCAGTGAGCTTGGGGCGATCGTCCCAAACTCTCGGCTGTCCGCTGAATTTTCTGCCCGTGTTCGTCCGTCCCCGTAACCAGCAAAACAGATTTGCCCCGCAGCCGCTCAAATCGGGCTAGGGCATCCGCAGCCATAGTCGTATAAGCGCTGCCAACGTGAGGTAAATCGTTTACATAATACAGAGGCGTTGTGATCGCAAAGGTATTTTTAGTTTTATCGGTCGATTTCATTGAATGCTAAAAGAAAATTCCCTAAATTTCGTTTCGATCTTAACTCAGCGGTTAAATTTTTTATGGAGTGGCAATCAAGCCAAATTCACTGCAAGTTATTTGCAATTGTCTAACCCGGGCTATTCCCAAAAGAAATATTGCTTTCATATCAACACTAATCTTTTTTAGTTGTTTTTGACGAACTCTCTAAAATGTCTTAATATTTTGACATTCGGCTGCCTTGGGAAGCGACGCTCCTGGGGTACGCGCCTCCTCTATTCATTGGTCGTAGCCGCTATCCCTAGAGCGGGTTTAGCAGCCCACCCTGTTGGCAACAAAACTCGTCAGTTGGGCTGCTAAACCCGCCGTTCGACTAACGCTCCGCGACCACTTTCTGTGAATGCCCGATCGCTCACCATCGCCATCTCTTTCTCGCGATCGCTGGAAAGTCGATCGCTCGCCACTCCTGCCACTTTCCAAGCCGCTCATGGACGCAGAAACCGGGTTATTTAGGAAACTCTCTTGTCAAGCGCGAAGCTTTAGTTTCTTACCCCAAAAATAGTATCAAACCCATATTCCGCACCCTCAACTGTCACTATCGGTTTTTACTTATTTTGATTTAGCAATAAAACTTTAAATCATACTATAATACCGTAGATTAACGGATAAAAAACTTTTTAAAAGCATAATTTGTTACTTAGAAGATATAGTTTTCTGCGTAATTATGCTGTATGACACCCCAGGGTGTGGAATGTGGGATAAAAGCCTAGTTTTTTTGTCACCAAACCCGGTTTATAAAGGTGGCGAGTACATCCACAGACAATAAAACCCCAAGCCAGTTAAGCTTGGGGCTATCAAATTAGGGTGCATCTAACAACGGATTATCCGATCGCCCTCGATCCCCATCAGGAAAACTCACTCGATTTCCGCCAATAGCTTCTGACAAATAATCGGCCGCAGCTTCCACAACCGCGATCGCATTTTCGTAAACCATCCGCGTCGGCCCCAAAACCCCAACACTACCCACCGGCACTGATCCCCGGCGGTAAGTCGAAGAAATCAGAGTACAGCCACGAATTGGTTCTAAAGAATTTTCCGAACCAATACGCACCGTTACCCGCTTTCCGGGGATGTCCAACTCAGGCGATTCAAAAATCAAAGGCCAAAGCAGTTCTTGCTCTTGTTCGAGCAGTTGCACCAGGGTTTGAACTTGCTGCAACTGCGAAAACTCAGGCAAGCGCAGCGCTTCTGCTAAACCGCCGATCAGAATCCGCGTGTAGGTTGGATTGGTTTGGCGGCTGCTCAAAGCAGTCAGCATGGTTTCCATCCACTCAGCGTACAGCTCAAAGTCCCGGTCTAACTCGCTCCAGTCTACAGCCGAGAGTTCCGAGAGCGATCGTCCCCGCAACTTGCTGTTCAAAAAATTCGACAAAATCTGCAACTGGCGATCGACAATTTCGGCCTCAGGCCTGTTACCTTCTGCGTCTGAAGGCAACTGCACCAAAACCGACTGAGTTTCGTAGGCATCCGTTACCACGATCAGCATCACCTTTCCCGGCTCTAGCTGCACCAGTTGCAAGTGGCGCAAGCAAGCCATATTGGTTTGCGGAATGGTGATCATGGCTATGTAACCGCTGATAGTTGCCAGGATTTGAGCAGCGCCACGGAGTGCCGCGTCCATGCGACCATCCGACCAATTGAGTTGGTCTAGTACCTGTTCCACCTTGCGGGCGAGCGTATCAGACGGCTGAATCAACTGGTCTACATAAATTCGGTAGCCGGAGTCAGAGGGGACTCGTCCTGCCGAAGTGTGGGGCTGATAAAGCAGTCCAGCTTTTTCAAGAGTCCCCATCGCATTGCGAATTGTAGCTGGGCTGACGCTGAGGTTGAATTCGTCAGCCAAAGCTTTTGAGCCAACGGGTTCCGCTGTTGCTATGTAGTGGCGAACCGTTGCCCAAAGGATGTGTTGTTGCCGATCGGTGAGGTTAACGCGCACAGATATTTAAGCAGAATTAGAATTTAGAGTTGAAAGCCACTATTTAATCGAAACGTCTGTCCCAAGAGGGCGATCGGGCAGAGTTATCTATTTAAGATAACAGATTTAGGCGAAGGAAGTTCAGCAACAGATTGTGTACGGGATTTTACGGATTGTGTACGTGATTTTACGGAGCGATGTTGAGGGAATGAACAGGGAAAAATGTTTTAACTTTTAACTTGTAACTTTCTATTTGGGAAGCTTCGCTTCCCCGAACCGGATATCTGCCCAAGGCCCCATTCCTTGGTTTCGCTTTACGCAATGCCCTTTAAGTCTGTTCTTTCAGAATATTTTGCAGGTAACTAGCCACTGCATCCGGCTGTTCCACCATTGCCAAATGGCCACAATCGGGAAGCTGAAGGACATTCTCGCCACAACCTTGGAACATCCAGTGAAAGCTAGCCAAATGCAGCACGTATTTTGGTTCCATAATTTTGTCTTTAGTACCGGCAATAAAATAAACAGGCTGCTTGAGTTGGGAGACAATTTGTGGCAATAGGTGAATCTGGGCTTCTGTGGTGGAGTCCAACAAAGCCCCCAAAGCTGCCTCTGGATGAGCTCCCACGAAATCTATTAAGCGCTGCCGTCCCCAGGATCTGCCGATCGAGCGGGCTACAGAATCGCGGGCAAACACGTAATCTGCTAAGGGCAAGCGAGGTAGCCAGCCGGGACGCATTGTCACTAGCTGCTTGCCGACCGCTCGAAACCGCTCGAATTCTTCCTTAAGATAGATGCCGCCCCCTGCATTGATGCAGACCACGCCTTTAACGCGATCGGAGAATTTGCTGGCTCCCCAAAGGGCGATCGTACCGCCGAGAGAGTGTCCCACCAGCCAAGCAGAAGATATATCGAGTTTTTCGAGTAAAATTTCCAAATCGCGAGCGTAAGCTGCCGGAGTGTAGCAGGAATTTAGCGGTTCGGAATGCCCGCGATCAACCCCACCGTCCGATTGAGAATCGCCAAACCCCCGCAAATCGTAGGTAAGGCACTGATAGTTTGATGCCAAGCGATCGGTCAAAGGTTGCCAGTAGTGGCGGCTTAACAGCCAGCCGTGGACAAATACCAGAACCGGGGAAGTTGCAGTCGGAGCCGTCAAATCGTAAGCGTGCCGAACCCCTAGGATGTTGATTGTTGCCATATTTTTATCCTACCCGCTCTCTAAGACCTATGTAAACCTATGTATAGCCTTTCTCAGAAAGAGGGAGTACGCCGAAACCCTGTGTTCTCAAGCTTTTTCAGGCTGACGCTACAAGATTTTTGTCCACTGCACGGGCAATCTTGGCATAGCTTGCCCTTTTATGCGATCGCCCTGGAATAAATATTCCTTCAAACCAGCGTTCTATGTTTTTTGCACCCTTCAAATTTCTGTCTGCTGTATGAGCGCAATTGCGACATAAATCAACGCGATTTTTTAATGGCATTTTGCGGCCATAATTTTCCCAAAATTAGCCGAGCTGAAAGTCGTAAGCCCTCGGTATTCCAGTGTCAAATTAGATATTTTTTTGTCGGATAGTTACCAATTAAATTCGTACATCCTACATTCAACTATTGAACAAACTAAATTGTTAGCATTCAACAATTATTTAATCTCTTAATTTTCTAGCTAGCGTTACCTATCCCTAGTTTTGGGCGAGGCGATACGTAATTTTATGGAGCGCCTTTTTGCGGATATTTGCGACTTTTGCGTGTAGTCCCGCGAGCTTACTTAAGTAAGTAGGCGCTGTAAAACGTGAACTAACCCGACGGTCAACGGATTACCGTTAGACCGCAGGCTTCTTTTTCCTTTTTTGCAAAGGCTTTTTTGAGTGACGAAGTTCCCCCGCCACTTTCGTGATTTAGACCAATCTTCTTTATGAGTTTGGCTGAATTTTCATCTCGATCCAAAGATTCTCCACACTGGCAAGAATGCTACCGCTCCGACAATTCTTTCGGAACCTTATTCAGGCAATTCCAGCAATGTTGAGAAGTTCCTTTCGGGTCAACAAATAGAACAGCTTTACCTAACTTCCAAGCAGCATATTTGAGGACGCTGACGAATTGCCCATGAGCAGCATCAAGCATTGATTTATTCAAGCCACTTTTAGCTGACTGACCATTCGGCAAATAAATTAAATTACCGTTGTCAATATCAGTCTTGGGTTTTGCACGTCTAGTCAGATTTTTGACCTTCAAATCTTCAACAACTAAAACATCACATTTGCCAAATAGCTCATGTGCCGTTTTGAACTGAAAATCCAGTCTAGCTCTAGCTATAAATTGGTGAAGTTTAGAAATCTTGTCCTTGATTGTTTTCCAAGGCTTAGAACCTTTAACTCTGCCAGCCAGCTTCGCTTGAAGTCTTGCTAACTTCTGGATCGATTTCCTCAAGAATCTAGGATTTTCAACTCTTTCGCCATTAGAAAGATAAGCGTAATTAGTGATTCCCAGATCGATACCCACAGTATTTTCGACCGTCGGCTGAATTTCTGCAACCGTTACGGGAACTGTTTTATCTTCTAGCGTCAGTGAAATATACCACCCATCCGCTTCTGGGATAACTGTTCCCGTCTTAACTTTGAACCCTGTTGGTATTGAACGGTGGAAAACCATAGGCACGCTTACCTATTTTCGCGAGGCTAATACAAATCCTGTTTTGCTCATCCTTGACCAGATCAAGATTGTCTAATTGAGGATAAGTGAAAGACTTATAGTAGTGAAGCCCTTTGAATTTAGGTTTCCCTCTACGATTGCCATTTTTGTCGGGCGTGGTAAAGTTTGAAAAAGAAGTTTCTACTCTGTTAACAACATCTTGCAAAACCTGAGAATCCAACACCTTGTAATCAGGAAATAGCTTCTTTGTGTTTTTTATGTCAGCCAGTTGTATGCTTTGCCACTGTACATATCCGCCTTCAATATTCGAGAAAATGTCACCTTTCTTAGTCAAAGGATTACCTGACTCATCCTTTCTTCTGCCATCCCTAGTTTGCACTCTAATTAAGGGAATATTTTGATAAATCTCCTCAACAGGGACTATGGAAACAATTAAAGGACAGGCGTTGATAGGTGTTCTCGTGGATTCCCACCACCTAAATCTCTCGCCCAAACGGTAGTTGTACTGCCGGCGACAGAGTTCTAGATGAGCCACAATCGTTGTTAGTTGGACTTTTGTGGGCTTGAGGCGGTATTTGTAAGTGAGTTGCATCGGAAACTTCCTTTTTTTCGACCTACTTTAATGTACCATTTTTTTAATTTAATACTTAGAATGTACATCAAAGTTTAAGGTACTCACAAAGTCTATTTGTCGGCTTCCGTCCGCGACATCCGACGCTCCTTTCATCCCTGCGGTAATTTATTCGGGGTACTTCGCGCAGCGCTCAGATGCGTCCCCTCTAAATATACCGAGGGACTTCCCGGCTGCTTGTTAAAAAGCTTGACAACCTCGTTTCGGCGTGTCCCATGTTTATGAGAACCGCTATCTACACTCGTTTGTAGGAACAATTTTGCCGAGCTTTTTATCCTATCTCACTGGAAAACTTCTGCAAACTAATGTCTACTTATAGAAATCTAGTTATTTAGGGAGCATCGGCAGCTTGCCCTAAAACCGCTCGCCTAGCAATCTTTGTCGCACCCCCTCAGCGATTTTCTGCCCCAGATATTCGGGAATTAAACTTTCATTGGGGCCCAACAAATAGAGAATCAGGCGAGTTCGCCCCCGCCAAACTAGCAAATTAGCATTTACGACCAACAAATCCTCTTGCCAGATGGCATACATAACTTTGTAAAAAAGTCCAGGTTGATTATCGGCTTCAATCAGCAAAGCTGGCAAGTGGAAAACCGGATCGACGTAGAATTCAGTTGCCACATCTTCTAAACCCGCGTCTAAATTAAATTCCACCGCCAACATCTCTTCAACCTCAAAATGCCCCGCCAATGCCTCTCGAACCGCCCTACAGACGTTTTCTGCTGTTTTATCTGCCAGTACCTTGCCACCGCGAGATACGACCAATTTGATAAATACCAGCATCGGCGGGTAAATTTGACCGTACAGACTCAGACTGTGAATTGTCAGTCCGTAGGCCGCGAGCACTCCAAAAATATCGCTCAATAGAAAAGACTGGTTCCGGTAAGCAAAATGCAGGGCACTTTTGTTACCTTCGGCTCGGATTTCGATGACTGCTTGCCGAGTTTTGTAAAGCTGGTAAGCTAATTTGAGGTTTTGCAACTGGATTTCGCTGCTGACAAATTGCTCATAAAACTGCGGAAACGCTCGGTTAAAGCGCTTGAGAAGTTCTAGTGTGGATGGTTTTAAACCCGAAGCCATAATTGAGGAGAAGGTGCGGGAGATATACTGGTATTGACTCTTCCATGCCTTATGGCAATGGGATTTTCGATTCGACGATTCGACTTAAATTGTGCCCGTCTCCTCACTAAAAGCAAAACTCAAATCTGTCTGAGAACTTATCACGAGAATGTCACGTTGCGCCATTCCAGTGGTATTTTCCACCAAGGGTATAAGTTCCGGCGCGATCGGCGGCACTCAAAAGAAGCATTTCCCAATATGCCTCTGTCCTGGTTCGGCAACAAATTTTACCTTAAAAGCGGGTTGTCCGGGCACTTGCTAGCAGAACAGTTCTACCAAACTTGACAGAATCAAAAAAGCGCAGACTCAATGTTGGACGACAAATCCCTGTTTTCGGCGTAAGATGAGTGTACCGTAAACTGTTCCTCAAGAGGCTACCGGCAATTGATCCTACGCCGATCGGAGTGGGTTTATCTGTCTGGTTCTCTTTCTCGTCGTCCAACTTCTACTACCTTAACCGCGCCTGCATGGGTTTTTGGAAAAACTTATTTAGTAGTTCTGAGTCTGCCTCTGTACCCCAAACAGCGGATTTTGAGGAAGATGTGGCTGTTGGGTTAGGCGATCCGCTTTCCCCAACGTTTCGCAAGCCCGCCAGCGGAAACGCTCGCATCTTTTTCAGTTGCGATCGGGACATTGACCTCTACGAACTCGAAGAACTTTGTAATGCAGTGGGTTGGTCCCGCCGTCCCCTGCGTAAAGTCAAAAAAGCTATTCAGCACAGCTTCCTAGTCGTCTCTATGTGGGAGATGCGGGGCAGCCAGCGACGGCTGGTGGGTTTCGCCAGAGCGACTTCAGACCATGCTTTTAATGCCACGCTTTGGGATGTGGTAGTTCATCCTGACTACCAGGGCAAGGGCATGGGCAAGGCGCTGATGAAATACATCATTAAAAAACTCCGCAGTGAAGATATCAGCAACATTACCTTATTTGCTGACCCTCAAGTGGTGGATTTTTACCGCAATTTGGGCTTTATGTCCGATCCAGAGGGGATTAAAGGTATGTTTTGGTACCCTGATTAGCGAGCGAGGTGCAGGTCGGCGTTGATTTGTTGAGGAAATGCAATTGACGCTGCCAACACCTCCTCTTCCTGTGCGCTGCGGTCAGTTACGATTGGATGTATCCCCGCAGCGAAAGCAAGTACGATCGAACTGCACAACTTGAAGACAACTTCGCCGTAGCTGCATTGAAAGCTAAAATCAAAAAAAGCTTGACAAGGGAGGGGTTTTGTGAGTTAATGGTTAAAAGATAGCTAACTATCACACCGGGATGTAGCGCAGCTTGGTAGCGCGCCTGCTTTGGGAGCAGGATGTCGCAGGTTCAAATCCTGTCATCCCGATCGCACAATGTTAAATAATAGATTGAAGCAGAACTGTCTCTGATGTTTACATTTCGTCAAAATGAAAACAAATTGAGGCAGTTTTTGCCGATCGTGTTAAGTCGCCAGTCTTTGCGTTAATGTGTTTCAGGATCGCTCCTGATGGAAAAAACATGAAATCATTAGTTCGTTTGGGCGCAATATTGGGAATTGTCGGCAGCACTCTGCTGGGCCCCTCCCCAATTGGCAAGATGTCTGCACTGGCACTGCCGGAGCCGCAAATTTTGGAAAAATTGCGCCCGGTACCAGTATTTACGATTACAGACGCTCAGGGTGCGCCCCTGATCGCTTCTGTTCCCAAGCAGGGTCAGGGTCAAACTGGTAATGCTTCCGTGGCGGGAATTTTCATCAGCCAGAAAGATGCTCAAGCTTTTGTCGATCAACTGAAAACCAAAAATCCTCAGTTGGCGGCCACGGTGCGCGTGATGCCGGTGTCGCTGGGGGAAATTTATCAGATCACTCAAGCAAATAAAGGCAAGCCCGAAGAAGTGCAATTTGCTTTCGTTCCGGCTCCGCAGCAGGTGCAGTCGGCTAAAACTGTACTTCAGCAGACTGGTCAACAAGTTAACGAATTCAACGGTGTACCTCTATTTTTGGCAAGAGGCGGCGCAGAAAATGGTTATTTGACGATTCAGCGGGGTCAGCAAGAGGTGATTCCCTTGTTTTTTAACAAGGAGGATTTACAGGGAATGGTCGAGCGTTTTAAGCAGCAGCAGCCCAACGTGACAGCCACAATTAAGATTGAGGTGGTGAACTTGGAGAGCGTTTTGGAAGCTTTGCGTACTGAGAACGACCCGTTTTTGACCCAAATGATTTTGATTCCGTCGCGGGAGTCGCTGGAATTTGTGCGCTCGCTCCAACCAGCAGGTGCGGGCCAAAATCCACAGGTTGCTCCGGCTCCAGCCTCTCCGGCTCCAGCTCGGCCGGCTCCAGCTCCGGCTCCAGCTCGCTAATAGTTAGTCAGTTGACAGTTGAGTGTTGACAGTTGACAGTTGACAGTTAACTGTTGACTGTTGACCACGAATTTCAAAGGTGGTACCCGCCACGTGATTTATCCGTGGAATCAATCCAAAATCGAAAATCGAAAATCCTCAAGCCCCCGCATTTATCCGTGGGGTCGCCTCTAAAATCGAAAATCGAAAATCGAAAATCGATTGACTGTTGTCATTAGTTACCAATTCCCGATGCCCGATGCCCGATGCCCAATTCCCAAAAAGTCTTATGTTTGTTTCTGGTTTAGAGCTTTGGGAATGGGCGAATCAAGCTAAAACCGAGGCGAGAGCCTCTGACATTCCCCTAGCAGAAATCGACTGGCTGCTGAAAGAGCTGGCTGGTTTGGATAGGTTGGCTCTGCGTTTGGAGTCGTTTAAAGATTTGCCAAAAATTGAATTAAAGTTGTCTTTATCTGAACTTGCTCAATTGTGGCAGCGGCGCTTGCAGGAACGGGTGCCGGTGCAGTATTTAACGGGAGTTGCACATTGGCGGCATTTTTCGCTCAAAGTAACGCCGGCGGTGCTAATTCCGCGTCCTGAAACGGAATTGCTGATCGATTTGGCTGTAGAAGCTGTTAAAAGCTATGGTGTCAATCCCAAATCGCATTGGGTGGATTTGGGGACGGGCAGCGGGGCGATCGCGATCGGCTTGGCTTCGGCGTTGACAAATGCTAGGGTTTATGCGGTAGATTGCAGTTCGGAAGCTTTGGCAGTTGCTCGACTGAATGCTGAGAATTTGGGCTTTGAATCGCGAATTAATTTTTATCAAGGTTTGTGGTGGGAACCGCTAGAATTTCTCAAAGGTCAAGTCAGCGGCATGGTGTCTAACCCCCCTTACATTCCCAGCAGCACGGTGCTGACTCTGGAACCGGAAGTTTTGAAGCACGAACCTCATCTGGCCTTAGACGGCGGTTTGGACGGGTTAGATTGCATCCGGCATTTGGTAGAAACGGCTCCCGATTATTTAGAATCCGGGGGAGTTTGGTTGGTTGAGATGATGGCGGGACAGGCTGAGGCGGTAGCTGATATGCTGCAAAGTCACGGGAGTTACGGTGAAGTTCAGATATTTTCGGATTTAGCAGGAATCGATCGGTTTGCCTTAGCCTACCGTCTTTAGGTTTCAAGAATATGTCGTACTTCTAAAATCTAAAATCTAAAATCTAAAATCTAAAATGGCATGACACAAGTTTCGATCGATGCCCTAGTTCAAGGGGCAATTTCTGGTAATCATATCGTCAGTTTTCCTACAGATACTGTACCCGCTTTGGCTGCGCGTCCCGATCGCTCGGAGTTGATTTTTGCAGCTAAACGCCGCAGTCAAGACAAACCGCTGATTTTGATGGCAGCATCGGCCAAGGCTTTATGGCCTTACGTGCAGGGGAGTCCAGCAGAGTTTAAATTGTGGCAGCAAGTGGCCGAATCCTATTGGCCGGGGGCGTTAACTTTGGTGCTGCCGGCTTCGGCAAAAGTCCCGGCGGTCATGAATTCGATCGACCCAACTACAATCGGAGTACGAGTTCCTAACTTTCCCCTTGCGATCAAGATTCTAGAGGAGACAGGCCCTTTGGCTACTACCAGTGCTAATTTATCCGGCCAGCCGCCTCTGGAATCGGTGGCAGAAATTGAGGCTCAGTTTCCCGAAGTCTTGACATTAGTTCCTTCTGAATTAGCAACAGCGACAACAGCTTCGAGTTTGCCTTCGACTGTGGCTAAATGGACTGGTAGCGGGTGGGAAATATTGCGACAAGGCACGATCGAGTTAGAATGCTAAAAGCTAAACTCCAAGGCAAAGCAATATGGCGCCGATCGGCTGGAGCAACTTTATATATTTAGGTATGGGACTGGGGCTGGGTTTGGGAAGCAGTTTGATTTGGCGCCTGCGGCAAAAAAGCTCGCAACAGCCCGAACCGGCGCCCAAAGTAGCCCCACCTCCTCAAGAAATTCACTTAGAGAAGTTTGATGCTCTTTCCGAGCAACTTAAGCAAACTCAATTGGCTTATCAGATGGCATCGGAGATGAGCCAATTTAAGGCTGGTTTTTTGGCTCGAACTTCTCACGAGTTGCGATCGCCCCTGAGCACTATGATTGGTACGCTGCAATTAATTCTCTCGGATTTGTGCGACGATCCTGCTGAGGAACGAGAGTTTGTCGAGCAAGCTCACGTCGCGGCACTCAAGCTGGTGAAATTAATAGATGAAATTATCTCTGTTGCTAAAACTGAACACGGCACTGAAAGGATGGATATTGAGCCGATTCAGTTAGCTAAGGTTTTTGACGAGGTTGATGATTTAACTTACTTGCAAGCTGCTAATCGCGGCATTCGTTTGGAGATATTGCCGCCAGATCCGGGGATTTATGTATTGGCAGATTTGCCGAGGTTTAGGCAAGTTTTAGTCAATTTGGTAGATACTGCTGTTGCTCAGATGGAGGAGGGGAGTATTTCTGTTTCGGCGCATTCTTCGCCGGAATCTGGATACGTTCACATTTGGGTGGACGATCAGCGTTCAGTGAGTGCTTGGAGCGAGTCTTGGGATTTGCTGAAGCACGATTTGGAGTGTGATATTACCAAGAGCAGCGATAATTCTCAGGTGTCTTCGGGAATGAGGTTATTGATGAATCAGACTCTTTTGAGTTTGATGAGCGGAAAGTTGGAGGTTCTGGCTGTGCCTTCTGAGTCCGAAGAGTGCAATTTTAACCGGACTCAGTGTTCTATTCCTTTGGCAACTTTCTGATGAAGGAAGTTCGGCCGCGAGCAATGTACGGGATGTAACGGAGATATTGCACCATTTTAAGCAACAGGCAAGATGCCTGTTCCACAAGAGATGAATTTTATTGTGGAACAGGCACCATTGTAAGCAACAGGCAAGATGCCTGTTCCACAAGAGATGAATTTTATTGTGGAACAGGCACCATTGTAAGCAACAGGCAA
>NZ_JAUBOX010000064.1:0-25903 GCF_036700445.1 Microcoleus sp. T3_B1 | reverse complement strand
GATGCCTGTTCCACAAGAGATGAATTTTATTGTGGAACAGGCATCTTGCCTGTTCCTAAAAGGCTAATTGAGAATGGTGCAACATATGAAATGTAACGCAGGTGGGAAAGAGGGCAAAGGATTTAACAGATGTAACGGAGGCGGGAAGAGGTTCGAGGGAAGATGAAAGAAGGAAATTATTTATAGGGAGTAAGGTGCGCTGCGACGCACCCTACATATTATAGATTTTGGTGCAATTTTTGTGCGGATTTAACAATTAGCAGTTAGCAATTCGCCGTTGCTAATTTCTAATTCGAGATTCTCTTCTAGAAGCTGATTTTCAAGTACCATTGTGGTGCTAGCGTTTTGCTGAAAACCGATGCGCTCGTAGAAGCTTTGTTTGTAAGTTGTCATCAGGTAAACTCGCTCTACTCGGCACATCCGAGGGTGACTCAAGACGGTTTGCACTAATTTACGGCCGAGTCCTGCACCTTGGTAATCCGGGTGAATGGCGACATCCCAGATGGTAGCTCGATAGATGCCATCTGAGGTGGCTCTGGCAAAGCCGATCGCCCGTGAGCCGTCCCAAACTGTAACAACTGGTTCGCTGTTGGCGAGCGCAATTTCCCAATCTTCTATCTTGCGTTCCCTCGCCCAAAAGGCGGCGGCTTTAAATAGTTCTTGGATCTGTACGATGTCGGCGCGATCGCGACCTATACAAAATTGAATGTGACTGGAATCCCTAGTCGTTGATGTCATGCTCAATCTGCCTTGAATTTGTATCTCAACTGTGTTACTTTTACTGTTTTACACGAGTGAAAGTTAATTTTGCTTGGGAACGATCAATGGTTGAATTCCCCATTTACAAAACTATTTTTATTCATACATATTTTCTAACTAATTTCGGTGATGATTAATACTTTTTGGGGTAAATTTTGAAAAAAAGTCTTTGACTCAAAATTCCCAACTTATAACTCATACCATTTGATATTTGAGATGAGAGATTTTAGATGGGGAATGACTGATTTTTTAGGGGTTGGGAGTTTGTCTACAGAGAAACCGGGTTTTTTCATAGCCATACTTCGTTACAACAGAAATGTTGCACCATTGTCAATAAGCTTTTTATGAACAGGCTTTTCGGCCTGTTCCACAAAGAGTGAATTTTCTTGTGGAACAGGCCGGAAAGCCTGTTCCACAAGAATGGTGCAATATCTCAGTTACAGCCCACTGAAACGGTAAAAACCCGGTTTCGAGGCGTCGTGTATCGGTAAGCGTAAGCTATAGCTAGTGTCTTGCCTAATTGCTCAAAAATCATCTATCGAGAGAGGTGTTGACTCCACAAGAACACCCGAATATTGTGCTGTGGAGTCAATTCTTTAATCTCTAATCTCAAATCGAGTGAATCAGTTTTGCAGCCAGCGGGCGGCGTCTTTGGCGTGATAAGTCAAAATCAAATCACAACCAGCACGCTTGAATCCTGTCAAAGTTTCCATAACTACTCTTTCTTCATCTATCCAACCGTTGAGGGCGGCGGCTTTCACCATCGCATATTCTCCAGAAACGTTGTAAGCAGCAACTGGCAGGTTAGTTGCTTCCTTCACGCGCCAGATGATGTCCATGTAAGCTAAAGCGGGTTTAACCATGAGCATATCTGCGCCTTCGGCAATGTCGAGAGCAATTTCTTTCAGAGCTTCGCGGCCGTTTCCGGGGTCCATTTGATAGGTGCGCCGATCGCCAAATTGCGGAGCAGACTCTGCTGCATCCCGGAATGGGCCATAATAAGCTGAGGCGTATTTTGCCGCGTAAGACATGATAGGAATATCTTCAAATCCAGCGGAGTCCAATCCTTCGCGAATTGCTCCGACAAAACCGTCCATCATTCCCGAAGGTGCGATAATATCTGCACCGGCTTTAGCTTGAGCCACTGCGGTTTTCTTGAGCAATTCTAGTGTGGGATCGTTCAAGACGCGGCCGCTTAAATCTCCGACTTCCAAATAGCCGCAGTGACCGTGACTGGTATATTCACACAGACAAGTATCGACCATGACGATTAAATCTGGTACAGCTTTTTTAACCGCTTCCGTCGCTTGTTGAACGATGCCACAGTCGTGCCAAGCACCTGTCGCGTCTGTATCTTTGTC
The DNA here is from genome assembly GCF_036700445.1 of Microcoleus sp. T3_B1. NCBI lineage: Bacteria > Bacillati > Cyanobacteriota > Cyanophyceae > Oscillatoriales > Microcoleaceae > Microcoleus > Microcoleus sp. T3_B1. The sequence continues at coordinate 23,783 of NZ_JAUBOX010000064.1, read as the reverse complement.
TGCGGGAATGCCGAATAAAATAATAGCCGGAATGCCGAGGTCGTAGACTTCTTTTGCTTCTTCTACTATTTTGTCTACCGATAGCTGGTAAACTCCCGGCATCGATGTGACTTCTTTGGCAAAAGCTTCCCCCGGTACGGCAAATAGGGGGTAAATTAAATCGCTGGTGGTCAAGATATTTTCGCGTACCATCCGGCGGAGTTGGGGATGGTTGCGGAGGCGGCGGGGGCGGTGAGTTGGAAACATAATGTTTTTTTTACGGTAGATAAAGCCCTGTTTTTGAGGACTCGCGGCGTTTCTTTAAAAGTCTAGAGCTTATTGTTGGCCGATCGCCCTTTACATAAGTAAACTTCTGTAAAACCCGCGATGTCGATTAGACCTAGAAGTGAAAATCAAGTCTTGAACAGGCAAGATGCCTGTTCCACAATAATTATTCCAGAGGTCTATTGTTCTCCGCATCGGAATGCAAGTCCTTTCTAGCTTTTCTCGTTTGCAGACTCAGGCATAACTGTGGTGGGCTCGGTTGGTACGGATATCTCGCTGGCTTCACACCTATAACCAGGCTGCCCAGAAGCGAGGATAGACTGTAAATTATAAATGTATCGAATAGTAACGGTCTTATGTACAAGCAACTAATTTCAAAGATGAAACCGCTTTTGAAATCACTATTTGCGATCGGTCTGGTACTGACGCTAGCCCTCGGTAACGCTGACGGAGCTCTGGCTGCCCGCAGCGGCGGACGCATCGGCGGCGGATCTTTTAGTGCTCCGGCGCGCAGTTACTCGTCTCCTAGTCGCACTTACGCGCCGTCGGGAGGAGGCTACTACCCCGGCGGCTATGGTGGCGGCTTTGGCGGCGGCTTCGGTTTCCCGTTCTTACTGCCGTTTTTTGGCTTTGGGGGCGGGTTTGGTGGCCTATTCTCGATTTTGATTTTTATTTCGATCGCTAATTTCCTCGTCCAAAGCTTCCGCCGCGCCGGGGGCGGAACTGACGAACTGGGCAACAGTGCCCCTACTACCACTGTATCTGTCGCCCGCTTGCAAGTTGGTTTGCTAGCAGAGGCCCGTGGTTTGCAAGCCGAACTCGACTCCCTAGCGCGAAAAGCGGATACCGATACAGCGACAGGTCGCGCTCAAGTGCTGCAAGAATCTACTCTGGCGCTGCTGCGGCATCCTGAATACTGGGTTTACGCGGGCGCTGAATCTGTGCAAACTCGCTTGGAAGCAGCCGAAGCTAAGTTTAATCAACTTTCTTTGGCAGAACGCAGTAAATTTACTGAAGAAACGCTCTCGAATTATAACAATCAGCTCCGGCAAGCAGGGAGCAGCAATATCCTGCCAGGTTTGCAGGAAAATGGGGCGCTGGTGGCTTCTGATGTGAATTCAGATCCTGGGGAATTTATTGTGGTGACGGTGATTGTGGGTACTCAAGGCAAATTGCAATTGCCAGCAGTGAAAAACTCTGAAGATTTGCGCCAAGCTTTGCGTCAGATTGGGGGAGTATCGAGCGAGCAGTTGCTGGCGGTTGAGGTGCTGTGGACTCCTCAAGCCAACGGGGACACTCTGACTGCTGACGATATGTTGGCCGGCTATCCTGATTTGCGATCGATTTAGTGAGCAAGACTGGGCGCGGAGCATTGTCTACCGCGCCCCATCCCGCCGCCAAGCTGGGCGGGTGAACCCAATTGCTTTTGAGACGCGAATTTCGCGGGATGTTGGGGAGGTCGATCGAGTTAAAGAAGATTGTTTAACAAATGCTAGTATTTAGAGATTATGATTCAGTGTGATTCATTTGCTATGGGCAAAGCCTGCTCGATAGGGGTTTTGCGAAGAAGTTAGGCAGGATAAAAAAACTGTATTCAGCGAGGACTGCTTCGGAAGAAGTTGCGATCGCGCCCATCTAAATTTTATATAAAGAAGAAGCGATCGAGAGCTAAAACTTATGGCCGACAGCAGCAGAAAAAAAGCACTTTTTATTTTGAGCCAGTTAAATAATGACGATATCAACTGGATCGTTCAAAAAGGCAAAAAGGAAGTTCTATATCCGGGTGGGATTTTGATCCAGGAAGGGAGACAGATAGATGCGCTATACATTGTTTTGAAGGGGAGTTTGAGCGTTTTAATCGAGGCTGAGCGGACTAGAGAGCTCGCTAAAATAGCCAGCGGAGAACTGGTGGGAGAAGTCTCTTTCATTGACGCTCGCCCTCCTTTAGCAACGGTAAAGGCGATCGAAGAAACTCACTTGCTGGCAATTCCTAGGCGGCAGTTAGTAATCAAACTTCAAAACGATATGGGCTTTGCTTCCCGGTTTTATTATGGCATTTCACTGTGTCTGGCAGATAGGATGCGCGGTACGATCCGACATATAGAATATGGTCGCAATATTGAATTAGATCAACCAGAATTTGAACGCGAGGATATCAATCCTAACGTTCTGGAAAATTTGGCGCTAGCTGAGGCTAAGTTTAATTGGCTGAGGGAAAATGTTAAAGCTTGAGTAATTTTAAGGCGTTTTTGAGCTGGGTCTGAAAACTGGCCGATTGATACGGTAATTGAGAGGTGTACGATGTAACTCACATCTTGCACCATTCTGAAGAACAGGCAAGATGCCTGTTCCACAATAAAATTCATCTCTTGTGGAACAGGCATCTTGCCTGTTCCTAAACAAGTAATTGAGAATGGTGCAATATCTCAGATGTAACTCACATCTTGCACCATTCTCAAGAAAAGGGTTTCCTGCCTGTTCCACAAAGAATGAGTTTTATTGTGAGGAGTAGGGGTCGGGCAGGAGACCCAGCCCAAAAAAGGATTATTGATATTGGTGCAAGATGTACGATGTAAAGTCTCAACTCAAAAAACAGATGTGGAAAACAAAATAGGGGCGGGTTTTACCGGAAATATCGATCGATAATTGCCGGAACTATAAAAACCCGCCCCTGTGCTTTGCAGTTGCAACCTCGCGCGCTGAAACGCAACTACCAACCACACAATCTAGATAATGCCCGGCCCTTTGCCGCGGGTATCTGCATCCATTGTCAGTTTTCCTTCTTCGCCTTTTTTATCTTTGATTTCTGCGAGAATTCGAGCGCGTTCTGCAGCTTCGGCTTCTTCTTTTGCTCTCAAATCGCCCGGTTCGTTGATGTACATTTCCGGTTCGACCGCGTAATTGTTAACCAGGCCTTCTCGGTCTACTGTATAACCATCTGTGGTGTGAATGCTTTCGTCATCGGTTTGGTCATCAGTTTTTGCACTTTTCTGCTTCGCTTCGGTGGTTGTGTGCATGAAGTTAGCGCCTTCGCGGTCTTGCCGCGCTGCTGTCTCCGCAGGAGTAATGCCCCTGTCGTAGTGGGGGGCTTCCATATTGGCTTCGATTTGTTCGTCGGCCGGTGTTGATTTGCTAACTTCTTCTTTGGGGGGTATTGGTTGGCGATTAGTCATGATTTATTCCTGAGTTATCTTTTCAAAAAGGTCTTTGGCTTATGTTTAAATATTAATCCCAAGCTAGCTCATTCACAAACTATCTTTGGTTATAGTTTGCGAAAAATTGCGGTTAGGGAAAATACCTTTATTGAGTCTTCCTCAAGAGTGAGAAAATTCTGTTTTTATTAAAATTTTCACTATTTGCGACTATTTGGCATCTATCTAAAGATTGGGAATTGGGAATTGGGCATCGGGCATCGGGCATTGGTAACTAATGACAACAGACAACTGTCAACAGTCAACTGTCAACAGACAACTGTCAACAGTCAACTATCAACTGACTTTACGATTCTTTAAAGAAGCGGATGATTTCGCGGACGTGGTTGAGAAATTGTCCGTCATCGGTGAGTTGGGCGATCGCACTTTCTGCATCTCTTCTCAGTTTAGTGTGTTCTGCCTGATTTGTTACTTGCAAAGATTGTAGAGATGCGGATAAAGTAGTTAATTCTCTTCTGATAGCTTCCCGTTCCCGATTTTGGACAGCCACCCGCGAAGTCGGATTGTCTGAACTTAATTGATTGCTTAAATCTTTAACTGTAGATTCTAATACTGCAAAGCGGCTGCGGAGTTCGACAATATCTTCACGGGGGTACAAAAATTGGCGGCGGATAGTTGTCAGCCGTTGGGCTAAATACTGATAACCTCGGATAGCTGGACGCAGTACAGTTAACAGCAGTGCAGCAGCGGAACTGAGATAGCCAATAGCACTAATTCCGGCGGCGGCTAGGGCGTAAAGTGCGATCGCGCTAAACAGGTGAAGTGCGATCGCCACAAAGAGCGATCGGCTAACTAATACAGTAACGTATTTGACTTGTTCCTGATCGACAGCAATGTTTTTTTTAGTCGATTCTGCGGCTTGTGCTAAAACTTCTTTAGCTTCAAAATGGATATTCCAGGGAACTGTAACTATCAACAACAGCCATTCAAAAATAGCAATGGCAATTATCCAATCAATAAAACTGCCGGCGGAGACGTGCAGCCATTGCAGAATGGCAAAAACTAGCAGCAAAAATATGCCTGTGGCGGCACCAAAACCTGCGAAAGTGTAATACATAGCGATCGCCTTGGTAGAATGTTGTTTTGATTGTGGGTAGGTGGTTTAGGTCTGGAGTAATAAACTGTGACAGTTAAGTGAGCGTCCTATTAATCCCGGTTCATTAGTTATGAGTAAAAGTGCTGGGCAAGGGTTGCGATAAACCTGTTTTTTCCCACAAATACTTGCTCTACCTCAATCCTGCAAGGTAGTGGAGATTTGGGGTAGGTTGTTTAGGTATGGATTCATAATGTGTGACAGTTAAGAAATCGTCCTATTGAACCCAGTTTATTAGTGATTAATAATCCTCCGGGAGACAAGGGTTTCCAGACGCCTGGTTTGTTCCAGCAACATACACGGGCTTGAACCCATCCATAATAGTTAAAGGAAACGGTTTTTTGGTTTGGGATCGATTAAAAGGGCGGGTTTTTGAGATTGTCAATTATTGGCAGATATTGTTCGTGAACCCGCCCCTACCGTATTAGGGATAATCGATCGGACATGATATAAGCCCTCAAGAATTACTCATTGACGATTAAGTAGAGGGGCACAAAAAAAATGACACTGTAACAAAATGTAAACGAATCACAACCTTTGGGATTGCTTCATTTCACTGGCAATGACATACTTATGTTTTTCGCAGTTCATCTAGTTAGGAGCGCGAATTAAATAACTTACAATTTTAGTTGTTATTGTGGGATGGGCGTCCCGCCCGTCCAAAAAGGACGGGCGGGACGCCTATCCCACTTTCAAGAGTGGAAGTTATTTAATTCTCATTCCTTAGTAATCAGGATGAAGTCACATTCTCCCCAACTCATACCATTTGAGATTTGAGATTTGAGATGGGGAATGGCTGATTATGTATGGGTTTGCAGATTGTCTACAGTTGCATTCATTTTTTGAACTGGTATCACTAACGGCGTTACACGGTGCTAGAAAACCAGGAATCTCAAAACACTCCCTCTATCCATTTTTATTTTCCAGATATGCTAAATCACCTGTAGCTGAGATAAACTGATTTGGAAGTAGAGTGTGCGTTTTGCAAGTGGCCTCTGTGTAACCGACACACTGCTACTGCAACCTGCCATCAGCCACAGCAAAATAGATGCCAAAATTAACTCTACATTCTGCGATTTCCATTAACAGGGCGTCTACAATCTCAAATCAAAAGTCAGCAGCAAGGACAAACCGATGACGAACTCAACTCTTGGCCTAGAACATAAACTTTACGATTATCTGTTATCTATTTCTCTGCGGGAACCCGATATTCTCGCTTCACTACGGGAAGAAACTGCTAAGCATCCTATGGGGATGATGCAGATTGCTCCCGAACAAGGTCAGTTTATGGAGCTCATGGTGCAGCTTATGGGAGCGACCAAAACCTTAGAAATTGGCGTTTTTACTGGTTATAGCTCGCTTTGCGTAGCTTTAGCGCTGCCTCCTAACGGTCAAATTATTGCCTGCGATGTCAGCGAGGAATATACTACGATCGCACGACGCTATTGGGAAGCGGCGGGCGTGGCTAATAAGATTTCTTTGCAGTTAGGCCCAGCAATAAATACTCTCGACAAACTAATAGCCGAGGGACAAGCTGGAACCTTTGATTTTGCCTTCATCGACGCCGATAAAGAAAATTATGAGGCTTATTTTGAGCGATCGCTGCAACTTGTACGCAATGGCGGTTTAATTGTAATTGACAATGTTCTGTGGTCTGGACGAGTTGCCGATCCTCAAGTACAAGACGAAAGCACCCTCGCCATTCGTAGTTTCAACGACAAATTGCGTAACGATCCCAGAGTTACTCTCAGTGTTGTCCCCATTGCTGACGGACTGACTTTGGCCTTGAAACGCCGTTGGGCTACTATGATGGAACCGGAACAGCATAATTAAAGAGTTGTTTGCGGTTTGCGGTTCATTTTAAAATTGCCACAAACTGCTAATTATTCAAGAATATACAAGTCAGTTTTATATATAGACTAAGGTGTGCGGGGCGCACCCTATAAACTCAAAATTATAGAGTAAGGTGCGCTGGGCGCACTCTACAGAATGATGTATTTTTTAGTTAATCAGAGGTGTAACTTCGGGTGTCTAATTTACAGGTAAAATTACCAATTCACGAAACTTTTCAGTGTACCGTTCAAGGCGAAGGTTACTGGACGGGGACTTTAGTTGATTTTATTAGATTGGCAGGTTGCCCTGTGGGGTGTCCTTGGTGCGACACAGGCTACGCAAATGGGGGCAAAGGTTTGCCGTCTGTGCCGCAGTCGATCGCCCAATTGCTCGCTCAATTGCAGTCTCCGAGAGTTGTCATTACTGGTGGCGAACCTTTCATTCACCGGGATTTGCCTGAGTTAGTTGAAGCTTTGTTAGAAGCTGACAAGCAGGTGAGTATTGAAACTTCGGGTGCTTGCTGGCAGGATGTTTCCCCGCAGGCTTGGATTACTCTTTCTCCGAAGGAACACGTCAATCCTAAATATCCGGTGCAAGAGCTTTTTTGGACGAGAGCAAATGAAATTAAGTTAGTGGTTAGCACTGGCGAAGAAGTTGAATTTTATCACAAGCATTTGGAAAATAATGTGAATATTCCGGTGTTCTTGCAACCAGAATGGAAGTCAAAAAAATCCGCAATTCCCATTATTTTGGAACTTCTGAAACAAAATCCTAGTTACAGGCTATCTTTGCAAACTCACAAATTTATTGGGGTGCAATAATTTGATGATTTAGCTAGAGCTATTCGTCAGGTGGGCGGTGCCGAATGGGGAGTGCATCGCCCTACAATACAATAGGCTTCAGTTAAGCCCGATCCCCCCTAGCCAAGGGCGGGCACGGGGAGTAGGGGTCGCACCGCCCCTACGAAGGGGGGGACAAGAACTTACTCAAAGTCAACCCCTACTCCCCTTCTTAAGGGGGATTTAGGGGGATCTCCGGGGAATAAACAGTTTTAAATGAACCGTATTGCCCTAAAATATGTGGAACTATGTGCTAAAATTAAAGCAGCAATTTATGATAATTTGATCGTAATGGAAACAACTACGGAAACTCCAATGGGAAAAGTTATCACAACCCTAGTAATTACGAATCGGCTGGATGAAGGGAAAGCAGAAGATAATCTGATTCCCATCGAGCAAGTCAGGTCTGTTACTCTAGAAAATGTTTTGGTGGATACGGGCGCGACAACTTTGTGTTTGCCTAAAGATGTCATTGCCAGACTGGGTTTGAAAATTCTCAAGCAAGTGGTTGTTGAGACTGCAACGGGTATTAGTGAGGCGAGGATTTTTCGGGATGCTTCGATTTCCCTGTGCGGCCGCGAAGGGACTTTTGAGTGTTTGGAATTGCCAGAGGGGAAAACGCCACTTTTAGGCGTGATTCCGATGGAAGCGCTGGGAATTGAAATAGATTTGAAAAATCAAAGATTGAAGGTTTTGCCCGACGGGCCGACGGAAACTTATTTGACTATTCTTTGATATTCTTGAGTTTGGATGCCAGCTATTCGATCGGCAGCGCTAAGATGGTTAAGCACTATTTTGCACTACTCTCATGTCCCAACGCGCCGAAACCTCAAACAGCCAGCCAAGTGCATCCCGCAACGGGCATAATGTGACGAATTCTCACTCAAACAACCAAAATACGATTCGGGTTCGCGGTGCGAGACAGCACAACCTGAAAAATATCGATCTGGAACTGCCGCGCGATCGCCTGATCGTTTTTACTGGCGTCTCCGGTTCTGGTAAGTCTTCCCTGGCTTTCGATACAATTTTTGCCGAGGGCCAGCGCCGCTACGTCGAGTCTCTCAGCGCCTACGCGCGCCAGTTTTTGGGACAGTTGGACAAACCGGATGTGGACGCGATCGAAGGCTTGAGTCCGGCTATTTCGATCGACCAAAAGTCAACTTCTCATAACCCGCGATCGACTGTTGGCACTGTTACAGAAATTTACGATTATCTCAGATTGCTCTACGGCAGAGCCGGCGAACCGCACTGTCCGATTTGCGATCGCTGCATTGCGCCGCAGACAATTGATGAAATGTGCGATCGAGTCATGGCACTTCCAGACGGCACTCGCTTTCACCTTCTGGCACCAGTTGTGCGCGGAAAAAAAGGCACTCACCGCAAATTATTGTCGAGTTTAGCTGCGGAAGGATTTATTCGCGTCAAAGTTAACGGAGAAATTTTAGAACTTTCGGAAAATATCGAATTAGATAAAAATCATACGCACAATATCGAGATAGTTGTCGATCGGTTAATTAAAAAACCCGGTTTAGAAGAACGTTTAGTTGATTCTCTGGCAACTTGTTTGCGCCATTCAGAGGGAATTGCGATAATTGAAGAGTTACCGACTGAAGAAAATTCTCAACCACAGGGGCCGATGGTATTTTCCGAAAACTTTGCTTGTCCCGAACACGGCGCAGTAATGGAAGAACTTTCCCCCCGGTTATTTTCGTTTAATTCGCCCTACGGTGCTTGCCCAAACTGTCACGGTTTGGGGAGTTTGCGGACTTTTGCGCCGGAGTTGGTAGTTCCCGATGAGAAAGCACCTCTTTATTGTGCGATCGCGCCTTGGTCAGACAAAGACAATTCCTATTATCTCTCTTTGCTTTGCAGTATTGCGGATACTTGCGGGTTTGATATCGACACTCCTTGGTATCGATTAAAGCCCGAACACCAGCAGGTAATTTTGTACGGCAATGAGTCCAAGCGCACCGCCGAAGGTAAAAAGCGCGACGGCAGCACTGATTTTAGGAGAGATTTTAATGGCGTGATTGCCATGTTGCAACGCCAGTACGACGATACTGGTTCTGATTTGATCAAGCAGAAGCTGGAACAGTATCGGATCGATCGCTCTTGCGAGGTTTGTCACGGCAAGCGCTTGAAAACCGAGGCGCTTTCGGTGCGGTTGGGACAGTACGGAATTGTGGATTTAACCAGTATTTCGATTCGCGACTGTCGCGAACGAGTAAATAATTTGGGATTGAGCGATCGGCAATTTCAAATATCCGATTTAGCCCTGAGAGAAATCAAAGCAAGGCTGCAATTTTTGCTCGATGTCGGGTTAGATTACCTGACTTTAGACCGCGCAGCCATGACGCTTTCTGGCGGAGAAGCGCAGCGAATTCGACTGGCAACTCAAATCGGTTCTGGTTTGACAGGAGTGCTCTACGTTTTGGACGAACCCAGCATCGGACTGCATCAAAGAGACAACTTTCGCCTGCTGCAAACCTTAACAAAATTGCGCGATTTAGGCAATACTTTGATTGTAGTAGAACACGATGAAGAAACCATGCGAGCGGCCGACCACATTGTCGATATCGGGCCCGGTGCCGGCGTGCACGGCGGCAAAATTATATCGCAAGGAAGTTTAGAAAATTTGCTGGCGGCCGAAGAATCTTTGACCGGGGCTTATTTGTCGGGAAAGCGAGTAATTGAAACGCCTAATGAAAGGAGAAAAGGCAACGGCAAAGCTCTCTCAATTATAAATGCAACGCGCAACAATTTAAAAAATATCGATGTCGAAATTCCCCTCGGAAAACTCGTCTGCGTGACGGGGGTTTCCGGTTCGGGAAAATCAACTTTAATTAATGAATTGCTGTACCCGTCGCTGCAACACTATATCACAAAAAAAGTGCCTTTACCACCCGATATGGACGCCCTCAAAACTAAAGGCGAACGCTCTCTAGAGGATGTGATTGATAAGGTAATTGTCATCGATCAATCTCCCATCGGCCGCACTCCGCGTTCTAATCCCGCTACTTACACGGGAGTCTTTGATGTGATTCGCGATTTGTTTGCCGAAAGCATTGAAGCGAAGACAAGAGGTTACAAAGCGGGGCAGTTTTCTTTTAACGTCAAAGGAGGAAGGTGCGAAGCTTGCGGCGGCCAAGGCGTGAACGTGATTTCGATGAATTTTCTGCCGGATGTTTACGTGCAGTGCGAGGTTTGCAAAGGTGCACGGTACAACCGGGAAACACTGCAAGTGAAGTATAAAGGCAAGTCGATTTCTGATGTTTTGAACATGACTGTAGAGGAATCTTTGGAGATGTTTAAAAATATTCCCAGGGCGGGCGTCAGACTGCAAACTTTGGTTGATGTTGGTTTAGGTTACATTCAGTTGGGACAGCCGGCGCCGACGCTTTCTGGGGGCGAAGCGCAGCGGGTAAAATTGGCAACGGAACTGTCGCGCCGCGCTACTGGGAAGACGCTTTATTTGATCGATGAACCGACGACTGGTTTGTCGTTTTATGATGTTCACCATTTGTTAAATGTGCTGCAAAGATTGGTGGATAAGGGTAATTCAATTTTGGTAATCGAACACAATTTAGATGTGATTCGGTGCTGCGATTGGGCGATCGATTTGGGGCCCGAAGGGGGAGATAAGGGCGGCGAGATTATTGTGGCGGGAACGCCGGAGGATGTGGCGGCAAATCAGAGGTCTTATACTGGGAAGTATTTGCAAGCGGTTTTGCAGCAGCATCCTTTGGGGGAGGCTGTAGCCGTTAGTTAATTAAATTTGGTAGGACTTACGCACAGGGGCCTAGAAACCGAGTTTTTTACAAAAAGAGGCGTTGTAGCCGACCGATTCGGTAAAAAGCAAAGGTGATGAGCGTCGGAGTGCGTAAGTACTGTTTGGTATCAAACGCGGTATTATTCGATTACAGTGGGTATTGTACCGCAACTGCTATACAATTATAACTTGGGCTGCTTGAGGTTATCAGTGAGGGCAGTTCTTCAGACTTGTCGGTGGGTGTTGAGGGATAAGTTTTGTATATAATGATGGGGCAAATTTATCCTATTGCCTGTTTGTATTATTTAAGATGGAAGCAGGAAAATAGTTCAAGTGTATTTCTCAAAGCTTAAAGAGAATGAAGTACCAAATCCAGGTGCAGCTTTGTAAAAAAGGTCACTTTCATGCACAGGTTTTTGATGAAAGCAACCAGGAGCTATACAAGAGCGATGGGTTCGATAACCAAGATCGGGCTTATGAAGATGCCGAAACATGGTTTCGTTGGTCACAAAATGTAATTCATGGTCAAGCAGACAGTATTTACTATATTGTTGCCGTACCCCATGACTGGGTAGGTTCACCCATTATCGAATCTCATCCTTACATGGGGCTTCGTGTAAAGATAGGCTTTTCAAAACATCCAGAGAAGAGAGTACGCCAGTTACAGACAGGCACATCGGATCGGTTAATTCTTCATGCCCTTGAACCAGGCGATAGAAAATTAGAGCGTAAACGTCACAGCCAATTCTCTGACCACCGGAAGATAGGAGAGTGGTTCATATGTTCAAAAGCTCTTGCAAATCATATTCTACAAATTTGGGCAAAATATCGAGTACTTCCTCCACAGCATCAACAGAACATTGTAGTCCTGATGAACCGAATCGAACTTTATAAGGCCTTGTATAACTTTTGGTCGGAGGGTCCTGACCTTGTAAACCCTCCATTAGATGCACCTTGGAAAGCCAAAAGACTTTTTCTCGATCTCACAGACCTTACATAGCGATCGCGGCATAACAATGCGGTGCAGCCGACTATTTGAGCTTTTCGTTTAGTTCAAGATGTTATTAGCTGCGGCTGACCTGTGCCGTTAGGCTTAGTTTTAGAAAAGAGTTGGAATCTCTTCAAGCGCTTCTTGCTCCCGTTTCGGGATCTAGTTACTATAAAACCTTATTCAATCTCAACCAATAGCTGAGATCCATGCTAAGTCGATGTTATGGGGCCTGAAGGGGGAGATAAGGGCGGCGAGATTATTGTGGCGGGGACGCCGGAGGATGTGGCGGCAAATCAGAGGTCTTATACTGGGAAATATTTGCAAGCGGTTTTGCAGCAGCATCCTTTAGGGGAGGCTGTAGCCGTTAGTTAATAGTAGGGACATGGCAATGCCGTTTCCGACTCCCCGCGCCGGAAATGACATTGCCGTTTCCCTACAAATATCGTTTTTAATAATTTGTAGAAGTTAGACTAAATCAAATAATTAACTATCTTGAATTGTGGGAGACATTGCCATATATTGTGCTTGTTGCTGCATGAATTCAATGTCCGATCGCAACCAAGTGCGGGGCCCGGTGCACTGATGAGCAATTAACAGCCCCCACAGTCCTTTGTTCGTTAAAATTGGCACGACTAAATTGGCGCGAACTTTCAGGCTACGCAGAAAATCTCGGTGGCATGGGTTAATTGGTTCTACTTCAATATCTGCAATTGCTTTAACTCTGCCGGCTTCGTACAAAGCAGCGTATTCGTCGTTAAAACACTCGTCTGGCCCTGTTGAACCCAAGATTGAGAGTTCGATCGCACTCAACATCTCGTAAGTCACTCGACCTTGCCACTGTCTGTAAAAATAGTAGAGTACGGCGCGATCACTCTGCAAAACTTCTCGGATGTCGTAGAGGGATTTTTCAACTAATACATCGCGCTTTAGACGATCTGTCAAGCGGTTAACAATGTTTTGCAGCCGATCGCCCGACATAGTATTAACTCCTTTAATTCCTAGTACACTCGCCCGATCTTAATTCTTGAACTTGCACCTTCACAACACCTCAAATTATTGCGCTTCGGGATTTTCGCGCGATCGAAAATGAGTAATTTTTGGCTTAACAGTTGTCTGGATGGCAGCAACATTATACTATTATTTTGACAGAGATAGCAATCTTTTTGGCAAACGGGCGATGGCGTCGGGTCCTCGGCCGTGCTACGGCTTTTTTTGCGCGAAGAAGCATCGACGGGACGCCTGTTTCACAAATGAAGAGAAAAGGAAGAGTTTACAAGTGCTGGGAGAATTGCTAGATATGCCTAAAGTTGGTTCCTCTTAAAGAGAGGAACTGCTAGGATATCTCGATAGCTAGAGGAAGCATCAAATATGTCTGTGCTAGAAGCTGCTTGGAAACACGAATTTATCGCTACGAACGGCATTAAACTGCACTATGTCACTCAAGGTTCTGGGCCGCTGATGCTGATGCTGCACGGATTTCCTGAATTTTGGTATTCTTGGCGGCATCAAATCCCGGAATTTGCATCAGATTATAAAGTCGTCGCTGTGGATCTCAGGGGTTACAACGACAGCGACAAACCTCACGATCAATCTGCTTACGTGATGGCAGAGTTTGTGCAAGATGTCAAGGGCATTATTCAGGGTTTGGGATACGAAAGTTGCGTGTTAGTTGGTCACGACTGGGGAGGCGCGATCGCCTGGAATTTTGCTTATGCTTATCCCCAAATGGTGGATAAATTAATTGTGATGAATCTACCCCATCCGGCCAAGTTTGCTGAAGGGCTACGCACTCCCCAACAATTGTTGAAAAGTTGGTACATCTTTTTGTTTCAGTTGCCAGTTTTGCCGGAGTTGTTAATTCAATTGGGCGACTATCAGGCAATTTCGGCTGCTTTGGAAGGTATGGCGGTTGACAAAAGCACCTTTAGCCCCTCAGATATCGAAGCTTACAAAGATGCGGCTGCCAAACGGGGCGCTCTGACGGCTACTATCAATTATTACCGCAATATTGCTCGCGGATTTCTCGATCGCCCGAATTGGAGGGTTCTGGAAGTTCCCACGCTGATGATTTGGGGAGAAAATGATGCCGCCCTCGGCAAAGAGTTAACCTATGGAACCGCAGATTACGTGCGGGATTTTCAGATTCACTACATTCCTAATTGCAGCCACTGGGTGCAGCAGGAACAGCCGCAGTTAGTGAATCGGTACATGAGAGATTTTTTGGCAAGTAAGTTCATTTAATATCATATCCAGTTTGATCGGAATGCTACTGAGCCTGCGAGTAGGACGATCGCGATTCACTCAGAAAATTATTATTCCCATGCCAGCATAGATATTCACCGACTGCTGATGCCCTCCGTCGTGCGCCCGCTCATTTCGCTGGGGTGAATGCGGTAAATTGTGATCGCCTCCGCACGTCCCAGCGAGTCAATCCAGGTGCGATTGATGGCGGGCGAAAGTTTCGGGTTGTGTTCTTTGACCAATTCCATCGCGCGATGTATGGCTGTTCCGTAAGGCGTTCTGCTCGCCCGTTCACATTAAATATAATCTGTGGTAAAAAAACATCTCTTCTCCAAAAAGATGGAAGGTGAAATGATATAATTTTTGACATTCCCAACCTAAAAAATGGGGAGCAAGCCAATCAAATCTTCGCAGTCAGTTTTTATGACACCAGACATCTTGGCAGCGCAGCAGCAAAGAAATCACCGCATAATTGTCTCGGCCCTCATTTGTCTGACGCTGCTGGGACTGGCATTGCGCCTTTATTTGGCGTGGCGCACCAACCAAACTCTCCCCGATACCCCCGCCCGTCTCAGAGGCGACGAACCGGGCTATGAACGTTTCGCATACGATCTGCTGAACGGTTATTTTTTTGAGAGGCCAGGCAGGACGCCTGTTTATCCCTTTTTTATAGCTGGATGCTATGCAATTTTTGGTCGTTCTCCCGCATCTGTAGTCTACGTACAAGCTTTTTTGGGGGCGACAATCATCCCGCTAACTTTTATCCTGGCACGGCGTTTTACTGGCCCTCAAAGTTCCTTAGTAGCGGCTGGATTAGTTGCGATAAATCCCTCCCTCATTCATCATGTCAGCCGGCTGCAAACAGAGGTTTTATACACGCCTTTAATACTTTTAACAGTGCTGGGCCTGTTGCGGGCATTGGAACAGCCGCAGTGGCAAAATTTTTCATTAGCAGGTGCGCTGTTGGCAATTACGAATCTTTGTCGCCCGACAGGGATGTTGCTTCCAGCAATTGTGCCACTATTGATGCCGCGCCAATGGCATTTTAAGCGCAAGATTGCTTTGTTTCTTGCTTATTTGGGCGCAATTATCATCATTACTGCACCTTGGACTTACCACAATTATCGAACGCACAAAACTTTTTTGATTTACAGCGTTTCTACGGCGCTGCTGTGGCAAGGAAGTCCAGAGTTTTATCATTTGGCTTATGAAAAACTGCCAAAACGCCATATTGTTCAGATTTGGGAGGAAGAACTAAATCCGGCTCGGAATGGGGGACACAATGCTTTTACAATTGAGGGCGATCGCTATTTTACCAAACGGGCGATCGCTTCCATCCTCCGCGAGCCTGCTGTCTATCTCTGGTATTGTGTGCAAAAGGCAGTTTTTTTCTGGTTGGGAAACCCTATAAGTGACTTGCCTTATCAGGATCTGTTTAATGTGAAGGCAATGCGGCTATTCTTTTCGCCGCCACGGATAGTCGGCATTTTAGCGGTGCGAAATTTGCCTGTATTTGCTGCTTTGGGCATGATAGTTTTGCGGCATCGCTGGCGGGAGTTTTTGCCGCTGTTGCTAGTCTGTGCCTATTTTACTGTGATTCATGCGCTCACTTATGCAGAAGTTCGCTACAGCCAGCCGCTGCACCCGATTTTGGCGGTCGTAATTGCTACGGCGGCGGGGGAACTTCAGCGTCGCTTGAAGTTAATTAGTCAGTAGGTATTAGGCAGTTTGTCATGAGTGATTAACCCAGTGTTCTCAAAAAGAATTATTCGGAATTTTACCATCGCCATTTTAATCGCCCTCAGCCTTGAGTTGTACAGCCCAACGGCAATTTTTGTTCAAAACATCGAAACAATTAAAATTTCCGGCAATGCTGCGGGTGTCAGCACTCGCTACATCGGTGCCGTCTAGGGCAATATCAATTTCGACATCCAAGATTTGCCAGATTTGGGAATTAATACCTACCGCATTTACGGCGGGATGTCTCGATGGGAATCTGAAAATGATGGTAAATACGGCTGGCCCGAAATATCCCAAGTTAAGCTGTTGTGCATTTAAATTGAATGTCAAAAAATAATCTAAGCTTTGTGGGGAGTAGGGGTTGGGCCAGAAAGCCCGCCCTGAATATGCAATTTAAATGCGTGACAGCTTAAGACAAATCCAAATATAATTAATTGGGCGCATTGGGATCAGATTATGACTCATCCGCCCCAGGGTAGCGATTATTGGTGGTCGGGAAAACCTGGTAAAGTTGGGCGCAATGCCAAAACTATTTTTAATAGTCTCAAACAAGCAAATATTGGCTCGGTTGTGAGTATTCGGAATGTTGATAATAGCTGGAATCCGAGTTGGGCGCTGCAACTGAATCCGCCACGCACAAAAGAAGATTGGAACGAGTGGTGGGAATAGGTTTTGGCTAAAGTTTATTGGCTGAATGTTCGCAATGATTACCGCGTTGATGATTGGGAAATTCACAACGAACCGGACAATCGCGATCGGGGTTGGGGCGGGACTAGGGCTGACTATTTTGAATTGGTTAAGGTGGCAAAAGATGCGATCGACTTTGTTTATAAAACTTATTTGCCCGATCGCACTTACCGCATCCACGGCCCGAAAACCATAGGCGGCAGCAATTGGCCGGCTAGTGCTTTGCAAGAAATACCGAATTATTTCGATACAGTCAATGTCCACAACTACGATGCAGATATTTCTAACTACACCCGCAAAGTTCGCGGCTGGATGAACGGTACTGTCCGCGCTAACTCGCAGCTTTGGGTAGGAGAATGGGGAACTTACAACATGAGCTACGGCGATTTATCTTTAGCTTTAAATTTGATTAAGAATTTGATTCGAGGTTCTCAACCGGGGGATAATTATATTGACGGCAGTCACATATTCTGTTTGTACGACTGGGGCAAGCCTGCAGGGGCGGAAGGTTTGCTAGGGGACGGGGGAAAACGGCGCGCAGGCTACTATGCTTTGCGGATGGGAATTAGGGCTTTGCAGGGCGGGAAAGCTACCTTTTTTCCTATCACTAATAGTTCGGATTTAATGGCAGTTGCAACTCTTGATGCTAGCAAGAATGTTTACTTGCTGGTTGTCAACGATCGAGCAACATCTTACACTGTTAAGGCTGATATTTCGGAGCTGATAAAAACTGGTAATGGCACGGTGCGGGAGTTCAGTTCTAAAACAATGGATGAGGTTGTTGGTAGTTTAAGGCTCAAGGGCGGCAATGCGAGTTTTGCACTGGCGGGGAACAGCGCTATTCTCATCAAGTTCGATCGCCAGAATTGAAGCTCAAATCCTCTGGGTCATAATTGGGATAAGATAGAATTAGTTATGCTCAGAATTATTTATTTTCTGCCTGTTTGGCCCTGGAGCCCTGGAACCCTTGAACCCTCGAACCCCTAATTGCACAGTTGCAATACCTAAATGTCATGTTGTGATTCCCCTCCTGTCGCTGGTAAATTGGTAGCGTGCAGGTATCTTGCCTCAAACAGAATGCGAGCGAGAATTCGGTTGAGGGCGAGAAAGTAGGGTGCAGTCTAGACAATCGCAGAAATTCTTGCTCGTAAACCCGCAGCAGTTATGCTAAGCGAGGAATTGCCCGCCAGCCTTCATGTCCGCCCTCTGGCAGATAGCATTGGTTCTGAAAGTCAGAAGCCGTCAATTATCAGGATATGGCACGGAATTAATTTTAAATGCCAAGATGCTGGAAGTATGGGTGAGTCTCATCGTACAGAAACTTTGAGGGCGCTGGGAAATCTCGCGGGTAAAGCCTCTCAATCAACCTGCTGCTCGCGATCGGGTTTTTCCAACAAATATCACTTTTATGCCCCCTGATGTTTATTCCCTCCCTCAGTCAGGTCATCAACCGCAATCCCCTCACCGTCACCCCTGAGACGCCCATAGAAAAGGCGATCGAGCTGATGAGTAGCACAGGAGCCAGTTACGTCCTCGTGGTAGAACCGCGCGGGAATTCTCAATTCGGAAATCTCACGAACGGGACTTCCCCACAATTGCGGGAACAGTCGGGTTTCTACAACGGCATACCGCGTGCGGTACACGCAGGAGGCAACGGGCGGCCTCTCAACGGCTCAAAAGCTCCCTATGCGGGCGGCCAGACAGTGCTGGGGATTTTTACAACGCGAGATGTCGTACAGCTAAATTCGATCGGCGCTGCTTTGAGCGGATTTGCGATCGAGCAAATCATGATCAGAACCGTAACTGTAGCCCGAGAATCGGAAATTCCCGACTTTTTTGCCTTAGCAAATCTGCTGGATAAAAATCAGATCAGCCATTTGCCCGTCGTCAGCGAGGCTGAAGAACTTGTCGGTTTAATTAGCTCTCAAAGCTTGGTGCTTTTGTTGCAGGGAATTGGGGGATCGACACCAAAAGCAATTAGCAGCGCTTCGCCACCTGCGGCTTTCGCGTTCCCTCCGCCGCTGCCAATTGTGCATCAGAAAGTAGAGCTACCTGCAAGTTTAATTAAACTTTATCAAATCCCTCAAATAGCAGCTTCACGAATAATTCACGCTCCTGCTAATTCTTCGGTTCGCTATTTGGCGCAACTGATGTTTAGACACAATGTTAGTTATGTATTAATCACTGAAACCCCCGATCAACACTCGACTGGTGGGGCTCACAATTCCAAATTTACAAATCCCAACATTCACAAACTGGTTGGGGTGGTAAGTTCGCGGGATATCGTGCAGTTGCAGGCCCTGGGAAGAGACTCTAACAAAATTAAAGCGGGAGCGATTTGCAGCAGTTCGCCGCCACTGGTGCGATCGCACTCTAGCCTCGAAGCAGCAGTCGCGCTGCTGCAAAAATACTACTGCCAGTTGCCTTTATTAGTCATCAACGAAACAAATCACCCGATCGGGATTATCAATCCTAAAACTATCCTTTTACAAGCGCTGGATTCAAAATCTCTGCATTCTGGCTTAATCGCTTTGCAGCGCCAGCTAGAATCTAGCAACGCTCAATACAAAAAACTCTCAGCAGAAATACACCGGACAGCAGCAAATAGCCACGAGATGGCTGAAATTTCTCACCACAGTTTCGTAGAGAGGCCAAATCTCCCCCCTGCAGTCAACAATCAGGGAATTTGGGACTGGAATCTCGAAACAGATGAGTTTTTTTATTCGGCGCGCTGGCAAGAAATGCTGGGCTACCAAGAAGGGGAAATCTCGAATCGCCGATCGGAATGGTGGAGTCGCATCCACCGAGATGATATTGACTCGGTAAAGGCAGCTTTAGAAGAACACTTCGCCCAAAAGACACCGGATTTTGCAGCAGAATATCGGATGTACTGTAAAGACGGCAGCACTGTGTGGGTGCTGAACCGGGGTCAAGTTTTACGCAGCGTTACTGGCAAACCGCTGCGGGTAGTAGGAACTCATACAGATATTACTCTAAACAAGCAGTTTGAAGTCAAAAACCGGGAGCAAGATCGAGAACAATTCCATCTATTTGACTCTTTGAAAGCAACAGTAATTTTCCACATAGATGCGGCGGGGGTTTGGAAATTCCTCAACCGCGCTTGGACGGAAATTACTAATTATGCGGTTTCCGAAAGTTTGCAAACTAATTTTTTAGAGTGGGTGCATCCAGATGAGCGCGAGCAATGTACAAATTTATTGGAGTCTTTGCTGTCCGGGAAGTCGGAATTTGAACGGCGAGAACTGCGATTTAAGTCTAAGTCGGTTTCGGAGAAAAACTCCTTGGGAATTCACAGTAATTCCGGCTTTGTTTCCGTGGAACTATTTGCCCAAGTCCGCCGGAATTCCCAAGGCGAAATAGCGGGAATTTTCGGGACTTTGCACGATGTCTACAACCGCCTCGAAGGAGTTGAGGAACTGCGGGAAAGCGAGCGGGCAATTCGATCGCTCTACGAGGTAATGGTGAGCTCGGAAGGCTCTTTTGACGAGCGAACGATGCGGTTGCTGGCAATGGGCTGTAGTCAGTTTGGGATGGATATCGGGCTGTTGGGCAGGGTTTTGGGCGATCGCTACGAAGTGATTGCGGCTTATGTACCGGAAGATTTTCCCTTTGGATTTGCTAAAGGAGACGGTTTTGCTTTGAGCAGAACCTTTGAGCGAGAGGTTTTGCGATCGAGCGAACCTATTTCTGTCGAATCAGCCGGCACTACTCAGTGGCGCAACCACCCCGCTTACAGTGTCCGCAAGTTGGAGGCTTTTGTGGGCACGAGGGTAATAGTGCAAGGGCGAGTTTATGGTACTTTGAGCTTTACTTCCCGCACCACTAAATCTCCTTTTAAACCGCTGAATTTTGAAATTTTAAAGTTGATGGGCAATTACATCGGCGCAGAAATTGCCCGCGAAGAGCGAGAGCGAACTTTGCAACGTCAGTACCAGCGCGTTTTACTACTCAAACAAATTACTCAAAAAGTGCGATCGACCTTAGACACTCAAGAAATTTTTCAAACTACCGCCACCCAAATCGGCCGCGTATTTGGTGTCAATCGCTGTACAATTCACACCTATCTTTCCGAACCTTATCCCCATCTTCCTTGCGTCGCGGAATACTTAGAACCCGGTCACGAATCGGCTTTAGATTTAGAACTTTCTGTCACTTATAACCCCTACACAGAAAAACTCCTCGCTGAAGATATAGCCCTGGCATCTCCCGATGTGTTTGCCGATCCTTTGCTCGAATCTTCGGGGCCGATGTGCCGCCGCATCGGATTAAAATCTATGTTGTCTGTTCGCACTTCCTATCAAGGAGAACCGAATGGAATTATTACTTTGCACCAGTGCGATGCAACTCGCCAGTGGACTCCAGACGAAATTGAACTGTTAGAAGATGTTGCCGCGCAAGTCGGAATTACCTTAGCTCAAGCACAACTTTTAGAAACGGAAGTTCAGCGACAGCGACAGTTAGCCGAGCAAAATGAAGCTTTGGAGCAAGCGCGACAAGCGGCGGAAGTTGCTAATAGAGCGAAGAGCGAATTTTTAGCGACTATGAGTCACGAAATCCGCACTCCGATGAATGCGGTCATCGGGATGACTGGCTTGCTGCTGGATATGGAACTAACTCCTGAACAGCGGGATTTTGTGGAGACAATTCGTACCAGCGGCGATGCTTTGCTGACTATTATTAACGATATTCTCGACTTTTCCAAGATTGAATCGGGGAAATTGGATTTGGAACGCAGCCCCTTCGAGCTGCAAAACTGTATAGAAGAATCTCTGGAATTACTGGCGCCGAGAGCCTCAGAAAAAGGTTTAGAGCTGGCTTACTTTATTGATGATTCTGTTCCGAAAAACATTTTAGGAGATGTGACCAGGCTGCGCCAAATTTTGGTAAATCTCCTGGGCAATGCAGTTAAGTTTACAGAATCTGGAGAAATTGTGGTGTGCTGTACGGCTAGGGAAATTGAACCGGTAGCTGCTAACAGTTCGCCCGATAAAATTAATATTCTAGCGCCACAACTGCTAGTAATTAACCAGGGAGAGTTGGCACGTAGCAAACAATACGAGATTCAATTTGCTGTCCAAGATACAGGAATTGGCATTCCGCCAGACCGGATGGATCGCCTGTTTAAAGCTTTTTCGCAGGTGGATGCTTCGACAACGCGACATTACGGCGGGACGGGTTTGGGACTGGCTATCAGCCAGCGTTTGAGCGATATGATGGGCGGTACAATGTGGGTCGTCAGCCAGGTAAGTCCGGGGAGTTCTAAGTCTCATCCGGGAGTTTCTGCGATCGGACAAAGTATCGCTGGAAGGTCGCCTGCAGAATTTACTCCGCCGTCGATGTCGGGTTCGGGTTCGATTTTTTATTTCACGGTGACTGCGGAAGCGAATGACATCCGGGCTGAGGAAAAAAGGCCCGAATTTGCCGCTGGTAAGCGCTTGTTAATTGTTGAGCATCATGCCATTAACCGGCAAGTTTTGATCCGTCAGGCAGAGTCTTGGGGAATGATACCCGTGGCTGTAACTTCGGGTGCTGAGGCTTTGGAAATCATCAAAGGAAACTCGCCGCTCGATTTAGCTATTTTGGCGATGAATCTACCAGATATGGACGGTGTGGCTTTGGCTGTGGAGATTCGGAAATTTGAGCTGAGCAATTTCTCTGGCGACGAGGGTCTAAATCCGAATGTCAGCGTTAAAAACCCTCGCAAAATAGCACTACCTTTGGTGCTGTTTACTTATTTAAGTAAGGCGGAAGTTTGGAAAAAACTTGAAACTACCGAAGTACATTTTTCGGCTTTCTTAACTAAGCCTTTAAAACAGTCCCAGTTTTATAATGTGTTGCTGCAAGTTTTTGGATATGTTACTGGCAGAAGCGGTAGGGGAGAAGCTTCAAATGTGGTGACTTTGACTTCGGGATTGAAGTATTTTGAAAATTCTCAAGAACAACACCGCGTGCAGCGGACGCCTGCTGTTTTGAGGCAGGTGGCGACGAATTCTGCCGGACAGGATGGAACTAATTCTAGTCAGATTCGGATTTTGCTGGCTGAGGACAATGTGGTGAATCAAAAAGTTGCTACGCATTTACTCGACAGGATAGGATATCGGGCTGATATTGCGGGTAATGGGTTGGAGGTTTTGGAGGCGCTGAAGCGGCAATCTTACGATGTTGTGCTGATGGATGTGCAGATGCCGAACATGGATGGGTTGGAAGCGACGCGCCGCATTTGTCAGGAATGGCCGGCTAACAAGAAGCCGAGAATTATTGCGATGACTGCTAATGCGATGCAGGGCGATCGCGAAAAGTGTCTGGAAGCAGGTATGGACGATTATATTACTAAGCCGGTACGCCGGGAAGAGTTGGCGATCGCCTTGAGCAAGTGTTCACCTCTGATTCGGGATGAATTGGATGCGGTAACAGAGGAAAACAATCAAGATATTTCTGATGACATTGACAGTGATACTGCGGCATCTTCGAGCGTTCAACCGGGAGCCGATTCGCCGATTGATTTTCATATTTTGCAAAATCTCCGCGAGCTAGATGATGATGAAGACCCCGATTTTTTGGGGGAGCTGATTAAGATATATTTGGTTGACGCACCGCAACATTTAGAAACTATTAAGGAGGCTATTTTTCTGGGCGATGCTGATAGTTTGAAGCTGGCTTCTCACACGCTGAAGTCGAGCAGCGCCAATTTAGGAGCCGTGTCTTTTTCTGCTGTTTGCAAGGAGTTGGAGTATATGGGTCGCGCGGCGGTTGAGTCTGGAGGGGAACAGGTTTTTGATGTGAGTACGGCGCGCGATCGCCTGTTGGAAGCCCAAGCGGAGTGGGAAAAGGTGCGGGCGGCTTTTGAGACGGAATTGGAAACGGGGAAGTTGCGATCGCAAATAGGTTGACACTCCCTGACATGAAGGCGCAGGGATTCTTGGATCATCCAGTCGAACTTATCTCTGTTTTGTCACCACCAGCGAGTAGAGATCGGTCTGTCCCCCAGCGTGAATTCCGGTGTGCCCCACCGTATTTACAGCGTATTCCAGGTTTATGAAGTACAGTAGCAGCAGCTTGTAAACCAGTTTTTAAAGTGCTTAGGATTGACCAA
>NZ_JAUBOX010000182.1:0-2641 GCF_036700445.1 Microcoleus sp. T3_B1 | reverse complement strand
GACTAAGAAAAAATCCCTTTCCTCTTGGTGGCGTTTTGTCAAGTACAATTTATACAAAATTAGATGCGTTTACCCTGCCCATCTATGGGGATTATTTCTCCTCCCATCTTGGTGATAAGGGTTTCTACCCATTGAAGAAAACAACGATTCAATTCTTCGGGATTAATAAATTCAAATACCCGACCGAAGGTGTCATCAGAGGGAATACCGTGAGGTAATGCCAAAAACTTTTCTAACCACTGTTTTTTGCTAATGCCATAATTTTCCATATCTTCCCATCCTTGCGCTCCAGCAATTACTGCTAAAATCGCAATTACTAAGATATCTGTGAGTTGATGTTTCTTAGTTCTCTCCACTCTGGACTCTTTGATCTCTTGGAAGTGCTGAACTAAACTTTTTTGAATACACCCGATATCTGCCACTTCGGTTAGTTTTCTCTCAGCAGGACAATTTTTCTGAGCCTCGGCATTTTTGTTGTTAACGCCTTGAAACATATAGGGTATTTTTGAGGTTTTCAACTACAGTATTACTGTCATCTCACTGATCTGTGTTAGGAGTCAAGTGTGCTGTCTACACAGTCTCTTATGCTTATTTTGTTAACTTTGTCAAGTTCATATTATACCCAATTAGATGAGCTTACCCTGCCTCGTAAACCCAGTTGACGGTAGTAATTTTCCTGTGAGGTAATAGCCGGTGTTAATAATGCGGATAGTTGCGAGGCAATCGCCGAGTCTTCCACCATTGGTCGGGTAGTTTTTTTGGCGTGGTCGCGATTAGTTTTTTGACTTTTTGCCATATTTACTGACCTCTACAATTGCTCAATTATTTGTCAATTCTATCGTTTGATAATACCAACGCCCGCAACTATCATGCGCCAGCGCTTGCGGTACAACTATTATCGATCGTCCGCCACAATTATCGATCGTCCGCCACAATTGTCGATCGCCTGCCACAATTGTCGATCGTCCGCCACGCCAGAGCGAGCGAACCACTTATTAATAATGATAATCGCTGTCGCTGGGAGAGTCTTCCAGAGGCAGACTCTCCCACCCTTCTCCCTTGTTTGATTATCATTATTATTCGATTGTATTTCTACACAAGGGGGTATTGACAAAATCTACTCCCTTCTAACCCACATTCCGCACCCACAACTGTCACACATCAACAAAAAGGGGATGAAATAGTACAAATGAACTAAGTCCCAATCGGAGTCAAGCTGCTTAATGATAATTAATAGCATTAAGCAGAGAAAGTAAAAAGGTAACTTTACTCGTAAAGAGAGGAAAATAAGGAAAACTATCTTAGGCAACAAAATAGTTAAAAAAATTAATTTACCACCAGCATAGAAATGGGAAAATAGCCATAGCAGTTGTGGAGAATGTGGTGATGTTAATCAATAAAGAGATGGAAATTCAGAACATAGATCATCTAGGAATAGTAGCAGGAATCATAGACGCTATAGGATTAGTAGAAACAGTCAATCAATTAATCCCACCAGAAAAGGGAGAAAAAGTCAGTGCCGGTCATGTAGTAAAAGCCATGATTTTAAACGGGTTAGGATTTGTATCTAGACCTTTATATATGTTTCCCCAATTTTTTGAAACCATTGCCTGTGAACATTTAATAGGAGCCGGAGTCAAGCCAAAATATCTCAACGATGATAAACTGGGTAGAGTGATGGATAAACTATTCATCAAAGGACTGGACACCACGTTTTTAACAATTACCTTAAAAGCCGCCAAAAAATTTAACGTATCGCTGTCATCATCACACCTAGATTCATCATCAATGCACGTACATGGGGAATACAATTCTAGCTTACCATCAGTAATATTTGAGAATAAACACGCACTCAACAATCAAGAATCAGAAGGATTAGCAATCAAATCACCCCAAGAAATAAAGCTCACCTATGGTTATTCCCGCGACCACAGACCAGATTTAAAACAATTTATCATCGAACTAATCTGTACGGGAGATGGAGATATACCAATCTTCTTAAAATTAGCATCGGGAAATCAAGCCGACTCATCATGCTTTGGTCAAATAGCGGTAGATTACCAAAAACAACTAGAAGTAGATAGTTTGATGGTAGCAGACTGTGCTTTATATACGGAATCAAACCTGAAATTGATGTCACAATTGCGCTGGTTATGTCGAGTACCTTTAAGTATAAAATCAGCCCAAAAATTAATATCAACCTTACCAGAATCTGAATTGAGTGCTAGTAAATTACCAGGATATAGATGGGGAGAAAAAATAGTAACTTATGCTGGAATAGAGCAAAGATGGCTAGTGGTAGAGAGCGCAGCCAGAAAGGAATCAGACTTGGGTAAACTCTCCCAAAAAATTGTCAAAGCCGCAGAAAAAGTTATCAAGGATGTGAACAAGCTATCAAAAGATAAATTTGCTTGTAAGGCTGATGCAATCAAAGCACTATCAAAATTATCTCAATCATTTAAATATCACCAAATTGAGCAGTATCAAGTCACTGAAGTTACAGCCAAGGAACAAAAAAATCAACCAGAAAAATTTTATCAAATCGCCGCGACAGTATGCAGAAATGGTAAGGATTCAGGTCTGAAATTCGGGAATGAGGTCAGGCATAGGAAAGTAGTCACAAGAATGGGCAGAAAGAGCC
>NZ_JAUBOX010000063.1:0-47547 GCF_036700445.1 Microcoleus sp. T3_B1 | reverse complement strand
GCCCGCCCTTTCTGGACGGGCGGGACGCCCATCCCACAAGAACCATCAAAATTCTAAGTTATTTAATTCTCATTCCTAAGAGCAAGTCTGAAAACTAAAGCTAAATTTAGATTGGATACGGCCTTTCAAAGGAGGTGGCGTGGTGCGGTGTCTCTACAAAAAAAATTCTAGGGACACCGCACCGCGCCGTGTCCCTAATCTTTTCTACTAACAACTGTCCGCTGACTACTGCGCGCTGAGTTAGTCTTTAACTTTGCTGACAGCTTTTTTGACTTGTTGCTCAAAGGATGTAGCTTGTGTATTGGAAGGATTTTTCATTTTTTCAATGTCAGCGTCTCCCTGAACTTCGTTGGGCCCTTTGCTGGCTTTTTCTTGAGTTTCTTCCAAGGACATCGGTTTTTTCAGGACAACTTCTTGAGATTCTTTTTCGATACCCAAAAGTTGGTCTTCACCTTTGGTGGGGCTGCTGGTAATGGCAAAAGCCGGGAAAGCATTAGACACAAACATCAAGGCACAAAAACAAACAGCTATTAAAGTGCGAACTAAACGCTTGGCAGGGAGGTTAAAGCTGATAAAAGACATACACAATTTCTCCGTTTTTACAATTTTTAATTGCTGAGATTGTTAACAGGCTGAAGCTCACTCAAATTCTGCACAATCTTTTACTCAAGTTTGATAAAAGCAACCGTTGCTTTTTTTCAAATTGAGCTAACATATAATATTTAGCTGAAAAAGCTGGTAGTTGAAATCCTTCTCAGGGAATATTTCTAGATGACGGGCGTGGGTCGCCCCAAGAAATTTATGTAAAAGGCACTTGTGTAGAATCAAAAAAATTCTACATAAGTGCCTTCGGATGCGCCTCACATAGCGGTATAAATCTCAGTAACTGGTTTGATCGTGGGGTGGCGGCGGGTTTATTTAGCCTGTTTGCAATGTGAGAGGGCGCTTGAGTCAACCCGCAGAGCGATTTGTTGAAAATGTTGCAAGATATTAAGATGCGCCCGACTATCCACTGACTAATGACTAATGACTAATGACTAATGACTAATGACTAATGACTAATGGCTGCTGCTGTCGCACGGGAACTTGACATTTTGCTAGATAAGTTTTAATTTCTCCTACACTGAGTTGCCCGTAATGCAGCAGGGAAGCCAGCAGTGCAGCTTCTGCTTTGCCCTCAGTCACGGCTTCGTAGATGTGGTGACAGTTGCCGGCGCCGCCGGAAGCAATGACGGGAATTTCGACAATTTCGGCAATGCTTCGGGTTAATGCCAAATCGTAACCGGCTTGAGTGCCGTCCGAGTCCATGCTTGTCACCAGAATTTCGCCGGCGCCGCGCTGTTCGGCTTCTTTGGCCCAGGCGATCGCATCTTTGCCGGTATTTTCTCGCCCTCCGCGCACGTACACGTCCCAACCAGGATTATCTGCGTCTTGCCGTTTGCGAGCGTCGATCGCCACTACAATGCACTGATTACCAAATCGATCGCTCGCTTTGTCAATTAAACTCGGATCGCGCACCGCCGCCGAATTAATACTCACCTTATCCGCGCCCGCCCTCAACAAACTTTTAATGGTGTCTAAGGATTGGATGCCGCCGCCCACCGTCAAAGGGATAAATACTCGATCGGCCGTGCGGTACACCACATCGATCATAATATTCCGGTCTTCGTGAGTCGCCGTAATGTCCAGAAACACCAACTCATCAGCACCCGCATCATTGTAAACCTGAGCCATTTCTACTGGATCGCCAGCATCCTGAAGATTGACAAAATTGACACCTTTGACCACGCGACCGGCTTTCACATCCAGACAAGGTAAAATTCTTTTCGACAACATACAATTCTCTTCCAATTTAACTTACTCGGCGGGAAGTCCCCCGCTATAACTGTACTCATCTTAGCGGTGGAATGAAAGCCAGGGTTATTTTTTGCCGTCCTGTTTGCGGTCTTGACTCCTAGCTGGAAAACGAGTTAGACAGGCAAGAAATAACCAATCTCTCAGCTATCACAAGACGGTAACAATAAATAAAATTCGTTTTAAAAATTTGATAAATCATCATAAATGTCGCAACGATTGCCACAACCAAGCCGTCAATCGATTTTAGATTTTAGATTTTAGATTTTAGATTTTAGAATTGAAGCATTAACCCCACGGAGAAATTCGGGGGGCAAGTTTCATCGGATACAGATTTTTTATTTCTGGGTCCTGAGTCTGCTTTCGGAATGAATCCGGGGGCTTGTATCCTGGATGCTTTCGGTCAAAAGCGAGATATAGGCCATTTAGCAGCTTACTCTAGCATAGAGGATTTTTACTCTTAGTGGTTCCCTCGGCTCCTTACCACCACTTAATCTCAGAACAACAGAACTTAATCAGTCCGATTCGGGGTCTGCTAAAAAATTATTAATATTATTCAAAACGTTTCTGCTGGAATAAACTTTGACACGCCACAGCTTCTTGCTGTTTTGCCCGATTTCTTAAAAATCGCTGCTCGTCATAAGAATGGCGATGTAAAATAGGCACTTTTCTAAAAATAGTTTTTTACAGTGCAATTATGCTCACTGGTTTTACTTTGGGAGTATCACTTCTGCAGGCAGTATAAGAGTAAAAGTAGAACCCTTACCCACCTCGCTTTCAACCAACGTATCTCCACCCATAATCCGAGACAAATTTCTAGTAATTGCTAATCCTAATCCAGTCCCCCCATACTCTCGTGTAGTTGAAGGATCAGCCTGGGTGAATGGTTGAAACAGTTTTTCCATTCGTTCTGGAGCTATGCCAACGCCAGTATCACTTATCTTAAATAAAATATAGGGAATGGCTGATTTCTGTTCTTCTCCATCGGCTATTCCAGATTTTCTATATCTTTTTTCTACCTTAATAGTAATTATGCCTTTTTTTGTAAATTTGCTGGCATTACTAAGCAGATTAAATAAGCTCTGACGTACCTTAGTTAAGTCGGTCTTCATATCTCCCAAATTGGGTTCACAGTTAACTACCAATACATTAGCATTCTTCTCCACCAGTGGCTTAATCATGGTGATGACTTCCCTAATTAAATCTGAGATATCAACGGTTTCTAAGTAAATTTCAACCTTCCCCGATTCAATTTTCGACAAGTCAAGAATGTCGTTAATTAGTCCAAGTAAATGTGTGCCTGCACCGTTGATTTTTTTCAGGTCAGGGATAAAAAATTTTTGATCTAAATCTTCGGCTTCTTCTTGCAACATTTCGCTATAGCCAATAATCGCATTGAGAGGGGTGCGGAGCTCATGGCTCATGTTAGCGAGAAACTGGCTTTTGGCAATGTTGGCTGCTTCGGCTGCTTCTTTAGCTGCTAATAATTCTACAGTGCGTAATTCCACTTTTTCTTCTAGCAGTTGCTTCTGTTGTTCGAGTTTTTTAGTTAGATGATATAATTTTAAATGAATTCTAATCCTCGCTAAAACTTCTTCACTTTGGAAAGGCTTAGAAATATAATCTACGGCTCCTACAGATAATCCATTGACTTTATTATGTGAATCCGATAAAGCACTTAAAAATATTATGGGAATTTCGCAGGTTAAGGGATTGGCTTTCAATCGCCGGCAAGTCTCAAAGCCATCAATACCGGGCGGCATCATTATATCTAATAAAATTAGTTCGGGCGGATGATATTCTACTTGTTCAATCGCAGTTTCACCATCAAGAGCAACGGAAACTTGATAACCCACGTCGGTCAATATGTGGGCTAGAACTTCTAGGTTATTGGGATTATCATCTACAATCAAAATAGATTGATTTTCTGAGTTTTCAGTCATACATAACTTACTGGGGATGGGATACATAAATTTACAACTTTTTTGGGGCTAGGGAGTATTTAGGTATTGCTCTATGTAAGTTCGCACCTGTTTTAGCTTGAAAGCTTTAGCAAATTCGCGCAGATGTTGAATAAAAGGGATAAACTGCTTGTCTATCAGTTCAATCCTCGTCAACTCTTGTAGTAAATCGTTAATCAATCCCTTACGACTAAGATTATACAATATTAGCAAGTCCTCATGCGAAGGTGGCACAATCTCAACCACTTCTTTGGTCAATTCTCTTGTGCTTGGCGGTTGTAATTTCTCTTCATATATCCATTCTAATTTCAGGAGGGATTTGATCGTATTTAACAGGCTATGAGCTTCGATAGGTTTGGGCAAAAATTCATTAGCTCCAATCTCTATACTTTTTTGCAGATCGGACTCGAATACACTGGCTGAAGACACGATCACTGATAAATTAGCAAATGATGGTAATTTTCGCAAAGTTTTAACCATTTCATAGCCATCCATAATCGGCATAACAATATCAGTAATCACCAGATTTGGTTGAACCTCAGCAATTTTATCAAGTCCTTCCTGGCCATTTTCAGCCTCATAAAGTATAAATCCAATAGGGCTGAGTAAATTGACAATAACAGAACGGTTTTCCCAACGGTCATCTACTACTATAACTTTGGGCTTATCGCCCTTAAAACCAATAATAACGCCCTGCTCTGAAGTTTTAGAATTTTTTGCCCATTCCTTAGCTTCGGGTAAATCTATCTCAAACCAGAAAACACTACCTTTGCCTAATTCACTTTCAACTTCCAAGGTACTGCCCATCATATCAACAATGTTTTTGCTGATAGCTAATCCTAGTCCAGTCCCTTCTGATTGCTTCTTCATATTACCAGACTGCTCAAAGGGCAAAAAGATATTTTTAACATGATCGCTCGCTATCCCAATTCCAGTATCTTCCACTTGAAACATAACTCGATATAAAGGTCGTTCCCTGACCTCATCTTCCAAGAGTTTTGATTTAATTATAAATTGCACGCTACCTTGAGCCGTAAACTTAATAGCATTGCCTAATAAGTTAATCAATACCTGTCGCAAGCGTTTTTCATCCGCAAAAATGCAAACTGGGAGTTGACCTTCGATGGTATAGATAAAATCAATTCCCTTTTGATCTGCCCTAATTCGACAAATTTCAACGACTGCTTGCAGAAAAGCGGGAAAATGAAAATCTGTAGGATATATTTCCATTTTTCGGGCCTCGATTTTAGAAAAATCAAGGATATCGTTAATCAGAGTCAGTAGGTGAGATCCACATTGGTTAATAATATTAATTCCTTTTTGATCTGACTCAACTATGTGTTTCGAGCGCTGGAGAATTTGGGCATATCCTAAGATACCATTGAGAGGTGTCCGCAGTTCGTGGCTCATATTAGCCAGAAACTCGCTCTTAGCACGGTTAGCTGTATCGGCAACTTCTTTCGCTTGTTTAAGCTCTACAGTTCTATCTTCAACTCGCAGTTCCAATTCCTCATTAGTTTTCGCAAGCGCGGCAAAAGATTCGCGGACTTGCTGAGCCATTTTGTTAAATAAATATCCCAAACGACCCAATTCATTTTGGCGGTTTACATTAACTTGAACATCAAGATTTCCCGCAGCAATACTCTCCGTTGCAGCCATTAATTTATTGAGTGGTGTAGAAATTTCTCGACGTAAAATTAAGAACACAATAATAATTTCAATCAGTAATGCACTGAGCCCTAGCACTAGAATCATGCGAGCAGTAGCTAAGGCTTCTTGGGTTAGCAGAGATTTGGGGAAAACTGTGACTAAGTACCAATTTGGCTCATCAATTCTAGTAATACCCAAGTATTCATCATAGTCAGGATTGTCAATAATCATATTTTCCTGTTTATGACTGGTGACTAAATCATAAATTCGTCGCAGATGAGCATCTCCAGATTGGGCGATGGAGAATTGTCCATTTCCTTTTTGAATACTTTGCATAAGTTCTGGGTGAGCTACTAGCCGCCCATCGGCTCGAAAAATCATGTTGTATGTGCCTTTGAGTCCTTCATTAATAGTCCGTTTCTGCAAATCATCTATTAAAATATCATGCCCGATTGTAGCAATATGCTTGCCATCTACATCTAATGGTGTCACACAGGATGCCATCCAAGCTACAGCTACTTGGTCGTAATAAATGCCTGTCCAGACTGTTTTGCGTTCTGGATTATAGATAGGGCGGGTAATTTGGAATGACTCATCATCTGTGACGCGGAAAGATTCATTAGAAGGTGCTTTGAGGACCCAGGGATACTGGTGCATATATATGATAATACCATTCTCAGGAATTTGCGTATAGGTGTTAGCTAAGCGATTGCGCCATGCTGGGCCATAAGCATTTATTGTTTTATAGAAAGCAACTATTCGTCGCTGCATTTCAGTATCAAAAATGACATTTTTTCCTAAGAATAATCCCGCAGTTTTTTCTTTTTGAAATAGTTCAGGGCGATTCCGAATTGAGCCATCTGGATATCTGACAAAGTTTTCATCGAATTCAGCTTGAGGATCGCGATTTGCTTCTGCTTTTAGTTGCTCTAATAAAGCTTGTTTGAGCAACTTATGGTTGTCTTCCGCTAAGGTAAATATTGCTCTTTCGCGTTTGGATCGTAATTCCATGTATTGCTCTAACTGCGTGAGTGAATTAGCAGTAATCCGTGAGATTATTTGAAAATAGCTAATAGCTGTGGAGGCGATAACAACCATCCCCATACCCAAGGCTATCTTCAAGAGTGTTTGTTTGGTCAGCGACTCTGGGGGTCTATTTCTGTTGTGGCGAGTTGGGGAGAGGAGAGAGTCAGACAATTTTAAGTTCGCGAGCCAATTTCTCTTCATTATTATCCTCTACATAACCAAAAATTAAACCAGGTAAAATAACTATTATATAGCATTTTTCAATTAATTCTGTAAGTTTTGGTAGGGTAATTCCCCTGTAGTTAACCCGATCGATGGGCTACGCACGGATCACTACCCTACAAGAGTGGGACAAATCATTTAGTTTTACTATATCACAAAAAACCTTGACGATGGAAATAGGATAAATAAGCCTTTAATACGGAATCATTAATGGGAGGACAGAGAATATCAGTACCGACAAGTCCATCTTGAGTGTTGCGGTCATCAAACTTTTGACAGACAAAAGATGTTGTCTCGATAAAAGTTTTTGGGCTATTAGATATTTTTTTGACAAAGAGAGAAGCCATCGGAGTTAAAGCATTATCGGGAGACATATTGAGTAGTTTTGCCTGCCACTGCGGGTAAGGAATAGAAGGGAGGGCATAACCAAGGGTGTTAAGATTCAAGATAAGTTGGTTCATCGATAATACATGGGGGCTTAATACATGAAATGTCTTGTTAAGAGACTCGGGTTGATGCGATAAATACCGAATCGCCTGAACTATATAATCCACAGGAGCGAGACTCATCTTGATATCTAATTCAGGGCCATACCCTAATTGAATCAAGCCCTTGATTATCAAACAAATCGTATTACTGAAACGCATACTCCAATAAGCGTCTCTGAATTAACCCCTAAGCTGTTCAGACAATGTGCTAATTGATTGGCTTTATTATTTAATTCTTGATAAGTTATTTGCTCGGTTTTAAAAATAGCAGCAATAGCGTTTGGTGTTTGCCTTACTTGGGATTCTACTAACTTATGAAGGCAGAATTTTTCGATGGCTCTAATTACAAAGCTTGATAAATAAGTTATTACGAACCTAGCTCACGACGCTCTGTAGGATTTTAAGCATTGATTAGGTAGCCATTGCTGGTGCTTTACCGTCTTTATTTTGGTCGCAAAGGCGGTAATCAATGACACCCAACTTTTGGTCGTGGCATAGGCTTACATAATTTACTAGACCTAACTATGTTCATCAGGAACAAAAGGTCAATTTAGGTGAATTTATCACTCCCCTTCCGCAGCCTCAACAGTCACATGGGTTATTTCGAGTTGATGGCGGTGGCTCAATCTCGGATTATTAAGTAAAAATACTGAGAGAATCAGTTATTAAGGATGTCTTCGGTACGATCGGCTGTTCCGGTTGAAATTGGAAGCCTAGACCATAGGGAGTAGTGCACAGAACTCTGGCTCTGCATACCAGGCTACACCCCCTACCCCCCCGCCTAGCTCTACCCTGTACAGACAAGTTGCTCGCTGACCCATATTGGAGAAACGCTGTTTCCTAAAATCTTGATTTCTCGTTTGGCCGAATCAATAACTTAAAATTCAGGAAAATAAGCTTCCTTTCTGAGATTCATGCGAAACTTGGGTTTCAGGAATGGTGTTAAAAGATTTCGGACTTGTGTGTACAGGCTAGCCGCCTAGCCAGAGAGCCATTTTCCCTCTTTTTTCTGGCCCATCAAAATAAATAAAAGTTGTCTTCGCTCCGGGGCAGGCAGTATTATCAGGTACAATCTTGGTAGACAGTCTGTTTTTACGGGCTGCTTTGGTAGATGGAATCATAAATACCTTCGCTCGCTCGATCGAATTTATGGTTGACCACTCCTGGAGGGGCTAGGTGCATCGACGATGGACTAAAAAATCTAAAATCTGAAGTCTCAAATCTCAAATCGGTTAATTTTGTGTCGTTTCTAGGACTGTTGTGACGAGTGCAACCCAATCCACATATGGTACTTCGCACAGAAGGCGGCAATCGCTACTTGCCGCTCTCCGGCAGCAATTGCTGGACAGTAGGGCGGAGCGATGACAATAATTTTGTACTGACAGATCGCTGGATTTCCCGTAATCACGCGATGTTACAGCAAATGGAGACAGGAGAGTTCTACCTGATCGACTTGGGCAGCCGCAATGGTTCCTTTGTCAACGGGCGGCGGGTCAGTATTCCTGTCACTCTCAGAAATGGCGATCGGATTATTTTCGGTCAAACCGAATTGGACTTCTACAACCCAACCGCTGGCCACCGACACGAGCCAATACACGAGACAGACTCTGAAGATTTTACGGCGACTTTGACGGTGCGTAGCCTGATTAGCGTCATGGTAATGGACATCCGAGACTTTACAGTTTTGACTAGGCAGCTAGACGAAACCCTCCTCTCGGAAGTTATCGGCAATTGGTTCCGCAAAGCAGGACAGATCATTCGCGAACACGGCAGTTGGGTGGACAAATACATCGGTGATGCCATCATGGCCGTCTGGTTCCACAAAACCAGCGATGTCAGCAGCGAGGAAATGATGCGGATTTGCCAAGCTTTGAGCGAACTGCACAAGGCAACAGACGAACTCAGCAGCCGTTACCCCCTGCCTTTTCCTTTGCGAGTCGGCGCCGGCATCAATACCGGTTATGCAATGGTGGGAAATTCTGGCAGCAGCGACCGCTCGGACTATACCGCCTTGGGAGATACTGTAAACGCAGCATTTCGCCTGGAATCTTGCACCAAGCAACTCGGCAAGGATATCGCTGTGGGACAAACTACCTACAAATACCTGACGCAATTGGGGGCCCAGGGCGCTTTCGAGCAGCACACTGTTTCTTTGAAGGGTTACGAGAATCCCAGCGTGGCTTACGGCGGTACTTATGCTGACTTGAACGCTTTTCTCAAAAGCAAAGGAAAGAGTTCTCGATAGCTAGAAAATTGGGTGCAGGGCAAAAATTAACCCTTTAAAATGGCAGTCCGAGTTTTTAATTTGGAGTGCCTTTGATAAACTTGCCTGCGATGCTTAAAAAGCCAATTATATCATATATCCTCAGATTTGTCAATACCTAAAGGTAAATTTTATAACAGATATCTGCCTGCTGCGGATTTGTCTGAAAAACTGCATAAGCAAAATGGTAGTCTCTACATAAATGCTGTGTATGAAATTGGGAGACAAAACTTCATGAAACGATTGGGTCGTCTATTGGCAGTATTGGGCTTAGTGCTGGGCTGCTTTGCATGGGCTGGAGACCAAAGCGCGATCGCGGCGTCATTAAGCCGTATCGTCTTGCCATCATCCTCGCTCCTAGCTGTTGAAGCTCCGGCTAGAACCAATCGCGCCGATGAGAAGCTTGCCACAGAATACGGCAAAAAACTTGATTTGAACAACAGCGCCGTCCGGGACTTTCGCCAATATCGAGGGTTGTATCCCACTTTAGCTGGACTAATTATTAAGAACGCTCCTTACGAAAAAGTTGAGGACGTACTCAACATTTCAGGTTTGACGGAAGCTCAGAAAAAAGTGCTGCAAGCTAACTTGGACAAATTCACCGTAACTGATGTCGAATCAGTCTTTATTGAAGGAGACACCAGGTTGAATAACGGTCTCTACGACTAGGTAGCAGCGGGCCTCATTTGAAGGCAGAAGTCATTGGGCAGAAGGCAAACGGCCGAAAGAAAAGATTTTTTTTCTCTTAGGCTGATGACTTCTGCCTTTAATTTATCAAGACTTACTTTCAACCACCATTCGGCAAAAGCCGACCAAAATTCGCTAGATTGAAATCAGCGGGTTCCCCTGATTCATCTAAAATCTAAAATCTAAAATCTAAAATCTAAAATCCCTTGACTGACATTAGTTCAAGTCCCCAGATTCATCTGTAGACTCAATTCTAAAATCTAAAATCTAAAATCTAAAATCTAAAATCGACTGGCGGCAGACTTATGACTGACAAATTTGACGTATTGGTAATAGGTGCTGGCGCGGCCGGTTTGTACACGGCACTTTGCCTGCCAGAACATTTGCAGGTGGGCTTGATCAATAAAAATACCCTGCCTGTTTCTGCCAGCGATTGGGCTCAAGGAGGGATTGCCGCAGTGATCGCCCCTGAAGATTCCGCAGCGCTGCACGTTCAGGATACACTGGCTGCGGGAGCCGGTCTTTGCGATTTAGATGCGGTGAAATTTTTAGTCGAGGAAGCTGGTGCTTGCATTGACTCCCTGGTGAAAATGGGCGTTGCATTCGATCGCACCGGCCCAGATTTAGCCCTCACCCTAGAAGCCGCCCACTCCCGCCGCCGAGTTCTCCACGCCGCCGACACTACGGGCAAAGCCGTTATCAGTACGCTGACAGCAAAAGTATTGAGCCGCAAAAACATTCAACTCGTATCTCCTGCCTTTGCTTTGAGTCTGTGGCTAGACGAAACCGGGCGCTGTCAGGGCATTAGCTCGATTTGCGGTTCACAAGTCAAGTGGCTGCAGGCCAAAGCGGTGGTGCTGGCGACAGGCGGCGGCGGACAGGTTTTTGCTCAAACGACCAATCCGTCGGTAAGTACCGGGGACGGGGTGGCAATTGCGTGGCGCGCCGGGGCGCTGCTGCGAGATTTAGAATTTGTGCAGTTTCACCCGACGGCGCTGAGCACAGCGGGCGCGCCTCGGTTTCTCATTAGCGAAGCGGTGCGGGGAGAAGGAGCTCATTTGGTTGACAGTAAGGGATATCGCTTTGCTTTTGACTCTCACCCCAGCGGGGAACTCGCCCCTAGGGATGTTGTCAGTCGCGCTATTTTCCGCCACTTACAAAAAACGGGGGAACCTCATGTTTGGCTGGATTTGCGCCCGATTGCGGTCGATCGACTGCGCTACAGGTTTCCGAATATTATTCAAGTGTGCGCTGATTGGGGAATTGATATTTTTTCCGAACCGGTGCCGGTGACGCCCGCAGCCCATTACTGGATGGGAGGGATTGTCGCTGACAAGTTTAACCAAACTTCGATTCCGGGTTTGTACGCGGTGGGAGAAACTGCGAGCACGGGGGTACACGGCGCTAATCGGTTGGCGAGCAATTCGCTGCTGGAATGTCTGGTTTTTGGGGCGCAGATGGGACTTTTGCAGCTAGAAGGTGGAAGACCCGAGGCATTCGCCGATCGGTTCGAGGCAGGGGAAATTTGGGAAAAATCGATTTCTGAAAAGGACATTGAGGCGATCGAAAGGTTGCGGGTCGAATTGCCGAATTTGGTGTGGCAGAGTGCGGGAATTTGCCGAGGACAGCGGGATTTGGAAAGTGCGATCGTCCAACTTGAGATTTGGCGGCAAGAATTTGCTTCCTTGCCTTTGAGTCAAACGCTTGATAATTTACAGCCCGGACAAATTATTGATTTTTCCCCTGCTGAGACGGAGAATAGCTCGATTTTGCGAAATTGGGGAGAAGTTGGGAATTTATTGGATATCGGCTATTTAATTGTCAAAAGTGCTGCGTTTCGCACCGAAAGCCGCGGCGGTCACTACCGGGTGGACTATCCTCTCACCGAGCCGAATTGGTGCCGCCATACTTTAATTAACCAATCCAATTGGTACAAATCTCCGCGAATAGAAGATTGAAAATTGATTGAAAATTTGGGGTCAGCGCGTTCCCGTACCGTCACTTTTGGGGCTCCCGTTCGGGTCTGGTTCGTATTGTTGGGGATTTCCCAACCTAGAGGTTGGTGTAACTGTCCCAACTCTGGGGATCTCGCCCGTGCTACGGGCTTTTGTGAAATTGCTAGTTGAGTTGCTGGCAAGTCGAGCCGCATTTGCGGTGCCGACTATATTCACTTGCAGGCAGGCAGCCAGGGTTGCCGTTTTTGTGAGCTGAATCAAAGTACGCATAGTATTCACAGCCTTATTCAAATCATCGCAATATATCCACGTCTGTACCACCTATTATATCTGTCAATTTCCGTATTTCCACTGATATCTTTACATTTACTTTAATTAACTTTCGTAAGTTTACATAATTTTTTTTATATTAAGGCTTTTTGGCGACTTGAATTTGGTTTCAGGTTGTGATTTATTTTAATATTTTGTAACATTTAGATGAGACGGCAAGTTGCTCTCATAAGTTTTATCTTTTGCTAAATCTATCTAATGACAGATGACAGATGAGAGGCTTTTAAATTATGTGATTTTAGATTTCACTACTTTGGACATTTTTTGGAACGGTTTCAAAAAGCTTAGAGGGCTTACAGTCTAAGGAGCGAGCTATTTTTTGAAGTGATCTGCACAGGGGACGCCTGAAATAATATCTCCCTCACGGCCCAATTAGGGTTTGATGTCTAAAAATTGCTCAAATTTTGTCTGAAATAATTGAGATTTTAAATAAAAAAATTGAATAATTACAAATGAGTTATCAATATCGGGGTGGGGACTTTACCTACAGTTGTATTATGTTTTTAACTAATCTTAATTAATAAAAGTGATATTGATTTTTCCCGCGTTCCTTAGCACGATACATCGCAACATCGGCATTCTTAACTAAAATATCTGGCTCTTGACCGTCAATGGGATATAAACCAATGCCAATACTTGTAGTTACAGAAACTGTATGTTCTTCTAAAATAAAAGGCTGCATGATGGCGTCGCAAATTTTTTCCGCTACTTTGGCAGCTTCCTCGCGACCTGGAATTGCGGGCAAAATGACTGTGAACTCGTCGCCGCCCAACCGCGAGATGGTATCGCTGCCCCGCAAGCATTTTTTGAGCCGACTGGCAACTGTTTTTAAGAGTAAATCGCCCACATTGTGTCCGAGAGTGTCGTTGATTGATTTAAATCCATCTAAATCTAAAAACAGTAAAGCTACCAATTCCTGATTGCTGGAGGCTATTTCTAGAGAGGAATGCAAGCATTCGTAGAACATTTGGCGGTTGGGCAAACCGGTAAGAGCATCGTGATAAGCTTGGTGGCTGAGCTCAGCATTTTTTTGTTCTAGGGCATTTTGCCGAAGTTGGCGCTCGGTAATATCTCTAATTGCTCCGACTAAAAATAGGTTGCCGGCAGCATCTTTATGCAGGGATCTTTTAGTCGCAATTAGATGCGTAATTCCGTGAGCGTCAGTAAAATATTCTTCATTTTCTCGCGGCTGGT
The DNA here is from genome assembly GCF_036700445.1 of Microcoleus sp. T3_B1. Classification (NCBI taxonomy): domain Bacteria; kingdom Bacillati; phylum Cyanobacteriota; class Cyanophyceae; order Oscillatoriales; family Microcoleaceae; genus Microcoleus; species Microcoleus sp. T3_B1. Next base: position 33,917 of record NZ_JAUBOX010000063.1, on the reverse strand, counting down.
GAGTTTGAAATACTAATTCGTTTTGCTGCCAAAATATCTCGGCTTCGGCTTGGGGAAATAAATCGTAATCGGTTCGGCAAGTTAAAATTTCTAAAGGATAGCCAATAAACCGACAATATGCCTGATTCAAAACTACGCAGCGGTGATTTCGATCTTTGACAAAAATGGGGTCAGGAATTGTATCGATTAGCGATTGTAAAAATTCTTTAGACCGTTTTAATTCTTCTTGCAAGTGAGCCAGATAACCCACAACAGCAGCACCAGAACCCACAACACTGAGGATTGGAGGAATTAACGGTAGCCACCAACCTGCTAAAAATGCTAAGTATAAACTGGCACTCAGACCTAGACAGATACTTAATAAACAGTAAGCCGATCGACCAAGCGATCGCAAATTCCAACTCACATTTGCTCCCGCCCAAGACCACAGTAAAATCCACAGCAACTCCGCAGCCTCTGGCCAGACATTGATACCCGCGCGCCCGTCCAGGGCTGCACTCAAAATTTGGCTCAAGAAATGAGCCTGAAGCTCAACTCCCGGTATTTGCTGGGGAGGACCAAACCAACCGGAACTGTAAGAATTTTGGTAAAAGTCTTTGAGGCTGGGGGCATTGGAGCCGATCAAGACAATGCGCGATCGTACAAAATCAGCAGGTACTTTGCCAGAAAGCACATCGCCCATCGATGCAGTGCGAAAACTGCCTCGCGGGCCGCGCAGGTTGGTCAAAATTTGATAGCCACGGCTGTCCGATCGAACGTAAGCACCGTCATTCGGTTGAAAAGGCCGAAAAACCCCCTTGCCTAACTGCAAGTATTTAGGATTGACTCTGGCTCGTTGAGGGGAAATCCCTTCGCTTTTGAGGTAAAGCAAAGCCAGTCTGAGTGCGAAACTTTGATGAGTTTTGCCGTCTCCGGGCCAAGCGTAGAGCAAAGTTCGCCGCACTTTTGAGTCAGCATCGATAACAACGTTGTTGAAACCGATTCGATCGAGCTTGTCAAGTACCGGAGGCGGGCGAACTCCTAACCTAGTTTCGTCTGGCATCAACTCAATGCCGATTAAGTTGGGAATAGTTTTAAAAGTTTTGAGCAATTCGGCGTTACCCGGTTGAGTTGGCAAATCTCGGTAAATGTCGAGGCCGATCGCCCGCGGCTTGCCAGCGTGCAATTTTTGCAGCAATTGGGCCAAGGCAGCATCCGAAATTGGGTAGCCGTATTTTTGCAAGTCAGCTTCCTTAATTTCTACAATGACGATGCGCGAGTCAATGGGTTCGGCCGGCCGCCAGCGCACAAAGTGGTCGAAAGCAGCCCATTCCCACACCTGCAAAAATCCGAACCAGCGCATTACAATCACCGTACTAGCAACGGCACTCGCAGTAATCAATACTCGGCGTTCTCGATCGACCCATTTTTTGATAGTTTTTAGCATATTTTGGGGATTTGGGCCTCGCCCTTTGAGCATCTAAACTACTACTACCTATAGGTTTTACATCTTCGGGGCCAGTCGATTTTAGATTTTAGATTTTAGAATATCCAATTTTTTGGTTTTTCGGTGCGGGCGAGTCGATTTTAGATTTTAGATTTTAGATTTTAGAATATCCAATTTTTTGGTTTTTCGGTGCGATCGGGATGCAACAGCAGAAACCGGGTCTCGCAACCAAAATATGTCATTTCAACAATCACTCTGGAAGCAGAAACCCGGTTTCTTGCATTTTTATGTAAAAGTTCTAGTATTTATTCGCTGCTCTAAATACTAGAGACCCACAAATTGTTTTAAACTTTTTCGTTCTCACTAATTTTTACTATTTTTTTATTGATTATAGATGCGAGATTTTAGATTAATTTCGCCGCACGAGCCACCTATAAACTAGGTTAAAAACCAGGATATTTCCTGCCCATTAATCTAAAATCTGTCATCTATAATCTCAAACTTTCCTGTTAGTTTGGAAAGTTGCGGGAACCCGTGTAACCCGATAAATCAGCGAGTTTATCCAAAGATTGTGTCCCCGCGTAAAACTGACCATTAATCTCCCAAGTCGGGAAACCTTTAACATTCGCCGCAGCAGCTTGGCAAATTTCAGCGCGGGAATTTTGTCCCCTGGGATCGCATTCAAAATAATCTATTATTTTGGCTGCTTCTTTGCCGAACAGCATTTTTTGGTCGTGGCAGTGGGGACACCAGTAAGCGCCGTACTCTTTAGCGCCGATTTGTCGGAGGTGGCGGGCCAAAGCAATTTGTGCCGGGCCGGAGGTGGTAGTGACGGCAGGGGGTGCAATTCCGGGGGTAGAGACAATAGGAGGAGGTGACTTGACGCTGTTATAAAGTCCCAAGGCGCCGATAGAACTCACCATTGCCACCAAAATGCCTGTAAACACCAACTGTCCGATATCTTCCCACTCGCGCCCGACTAGCACCAGGACAAACAGCGACAGCGCAAATAAGGCAGAAGTGACGCAGTAAATGCACAGATCCTGAATTTCAAAAGCCATCAAATACATCAAATAGCTGCTGAAAATTACCATCGCAGCGGTGATGATAAATAGCGCTTGCCAAGTGTTTTTTTCGAGTTGAGAGTGCAGTCCTTTATTGGTGGCGGGATTTACAGCTTTGGGAGCCAATGCCAGGATTGCTATGCTCAGGTAAGCCAGACAGCCTAACAAACTTAAAGGCACTGTGCCAAAGACTGTGGCGTAGGGACTGTTGAGAACTTTGTCGCAGCCGCTGGTGGGACAAATGACCGAGCCATTCGTGAATTTAGCGATCGTGAGATAGGCCGTTTCTACGACGCCTATGGCTGCGATCGCTGCCATCACAGTCCTAGACCAGCGATGAATCCAAGGGGTTGAACGTCGGCGAATCATTTTTTGATTTGGTAATTTGGGAATTGGGAATTGTTGACTGTTGACTCTTGACTAATGACTGTTGACTGTTGACTGTTGACTGTTGACTGTTGACTGTTGACTAATGACTGTTAATTGTTAACTAATGACTGATGACTGATAACTGATGACTACTGACTACTGCCAACTGCCAACTGACTACTGCCAAGAGTCAACAGTCAACAATTCCTATTTTACGTTTTACTTGTGACTTTGCCCGGTTCCGGTGTTGGCCCTCTTGAGCCATTAGCATCTCTATTTTCCTGTTCGGGATCTTTCTGTGACAAGCTGCGGCGGGCGGCTTCTACAAACTGACTGACGCGGATCGGATCTATAGGCTGCTCGATGCGGCCGTTTCGCTTCAGGGAACTCGATACGATTACGCCGTCAGCGGCCTGCATGAGGGTGGAAATGTTTTCCCACGAGGCGCCGCTGCCGATGAAAACTGGAATTCCTGCAGCAGCAGCACTCGCGAGTTCTAAGTCTTCGAGATTGGGAGGGCTACCAGTTGTCCAGCCGGAAAGGATTACGGCGTCGGCTAAAGCTCGCCCGATCGTCTCTTGGACGGCTGTGGTCAAGTTGGGGCTGCCTAGGGGTCGCCCGTGCTTGACTAACACGTCTGCTAATATTTTGACATCGCTGCCCAATTCCCGGCGGTAGCGCAGTAGCTGGTGAGCTTGGCCTTCAATTAAGCCTTGGTCTGTAGCCATGATGCCGTTGAGGACGTTGACGCGGATGAATTGAGCTCCTGTGCAGGAGGCGATGGCGATCGCGCTGTGGGCGTCGTTTCGCAGCACGTTAACGCCGATCGGCAGCGTCACGAGATTTGTTAGCCTCTCGACTACCAGAGTCATGGCACTTACCACAGCCGGATCTACGCTGTCTTTGGCAAAAGGAGCGTCGAAAAAGTTCTCGACAATGATACCGTTTGCGCCACCAGAAGCCAGCGCTGTAGCCTCTTGCTCGGCTCTTCCGATAATAGCTTTGAGGTTTCCGCCCCAGCGGGGAGAAGTTGGCAAAGGCTGTAAATGTACGACACCGATTATGGGATTCGGCGTTTTGAATATTTGTTTTAAGTCCACGGATTTTCCTGAAACCACCAAGTTCACTGACGGCTGACGGCGGATTTTGACGGTATATTCTAGAATTCTATAGCAAATATGCTGAGAACCCCGTGTCTTTAGACCGGGGATGAAAGCTAGAGGCAGGCTTTAGCCTGCAAGTTACCTTGCATTGCTTTGCTTGTCGTTGACTCTACAAAAGCCTACTCTATTTTGTAGATCCAGGGAAAACGAGCAATGTTAAACCTTAATTACGAGTACAAATTGAAGCCAACTGCAGAGCAAGCTCAAGAAATTGAGCGGGTTCTAATGGTTTGTCGCAAGGTTTGGAACTACGCTTTGCGGGAACGCAAGGACTGGATCAACTCTCTTGACACTCCCCGCCCTATAAGGACGGGGATTCTTTCATCGCCGGGAGCGCAATCGCTTTACCCTCAGAAAGCATCTTGACCGTGTGTCCCACGGCTGCAAGTCCTCGAATGAGAACTACTTGAGCGGCTGCAACGTCTCTATCCGTCCTATAGCCACAATGTTGGCACGAATGAATACGCTCGGATAGCGCTTTCTTGCCCGTCTCGACTAAGCAGTTAGGACATATCTGACTGGTTTTCTTGCTGTCAACATTAAGAAAGAACACTCCGCGTTTGCGACAGCACTGCTCTAATACTTGAAAAAATTGTCCCCATCCAGCGTCTAAGCAGTGCTTCCCTAAGAAGCCTCGCACTAGACCTTTAAGTTTCAAATCTTCCACAAATATCATCCCCGCCCAATCGCAGAGATTGTGAGCTACGAGCCAGTAGTAGTTTTTCCGAGTATTTGCAATTCGTTCGTGCAGTTTGCTGACTTTAACTTGCGCTTTCTTGCGGTTATTCGACCCCTTAACTTTTCAAGGGTACTCTCTGTTGCAGTAATCTAAGCTTGCGTTCGAGCGAATTGAAAGGTCTGGGATTGGGGAACAACTTACCGTTAGAAACCGCAGCAAAGTGACTGATTCCAACGTCTACTCCAAGCGCTTCGCCATGTGGCATGACATCTGGAACGGATACATCCCACTGCAATGTCAACATGGCAAACCATCCGCTAGCACGTCTGACTATCCGAACCTGTTTTAGCTTGGCGCTATCAGGAATAGAACGCGATTGGCGCAACTTGAGCCAGCCAATTACAGGTAGCTTGATAGCGCCATCTCTTACGGCATCTATCCCAACTTGAGGAAAAACGAAAGAGCGCATGGTTCCACTCTTCTTGAATCGAGGGAAACCATGTCCTTGCTCCCACATACTGACGAATGCTTGTTCTAACCGACGAAGCGTCTGTTGTAGAACTTGAGATTGCACTCGCTGTAGGTTGCCAGAAGTTTTCCTATAGGCTGTTAATGTCTTGCATTGACTGGCATAAGTAGGGCGTTTGGTTTCTGCTGGAATGATGTATTCGGACTGGAGAGAACAAGCATTTATCTGACAGCTACGAGATTTAAACCAATCTTTGCGTTCGGCTAATGCATAGTTGTAGACGCGCCGACATTGTTCGAGCCAGTCTTCAAATCGGGCAACTTGGGCTGATGTGGGTTTGAGTTTGTATTCGTATGTCAGACTAAACACTTGCATCACCTCCTCTATTTACTATAGCTTAAAAAACGTTGCATCGCTTCTTAAGCTATAGTATTTAAAGAGAAAGCCGTCAAGCCAAGGACGGGGCTTTAAACCCAATTTTTCGGTAAAAAGGAGCTTAAAGAAAGACTCCACCAATGCCCTGAGTGTGGTTACACGACGCATAGAGACGTAGCAGCAGCTCAAGTTATCCGCTTTTCAAGGATTGTCTGAGGAGGGACGCTTCTTGGACATTAGACCTCTTGCAAAAATAACTAGGACGGGCTCTTCGGTCCATCCCACAAGAGTTATTTTTTCTTGTGGGATGGGCCGAAGAGCCCGTCCAATAAATTTATGAAAAGGACTTTTGCAAGAGGTCTATTAAAGAAAATGCTTGTGGAGACGGTCTGACGGGGACTGGCAACGGTCTAGTTAAGAGTCGCGGAAGCAAGAAGAAGAAAGCTTGAGGGTGTGGCCCCGGCCCACCCTCAAGCAGCCTTTAAGAATCCCCGCGCTGGTCTGCCGGGGAGTACGTCAAATCCACGGGGGCGATTCGGATGACTCGATCGCGCGGTCAGGTCGGTAAAAGCCCGAAGCCATGCCATTTTAGATTTTAGATTTTAGATTTTAGATTTTGCAATTGCCACCTACTACTTACCTGACTCAAAGACGGATAAACAGCTAGAAGACAAAAGTCGCCGACAGCAAAAAATTTTAGACATCACGGATCTGTCCCAGATTCATCTGTGGAGTCAATGCTTTAATCTTTAATCTTTAATCTCAAATCGACTGACTACAATCGGGGTTGAAAGCTTGACTGCAGTTGCATTCTTTTTTATACCTTGGTGTCGGCAGGGGTTTTTCCTTCTCTATCGAGGTTAAGTGGTGAAAGTTGTTCTCATAATTTTGGCTGTCACCGCAGGATTGGGGGCGGCAATCGAAGTGCTGCTGCGGGTGCTGCTGGGTTTTGGCAATCCCTTGATTTACATTGCCGATGCCGAGTGCGGCTATTTGTTGGCGCCCAACCAAAAGGTGCGCCGCTTGGGCAACCGGATTGAGATTAACGAGTATTCGATGCGTACAGGAGCGATCGCCCCGATCGCCCCTCCTGAAACTCTGCGCGTCTTGCTGTTGGGAGATTCTGTCGCCAACGGCGGTTGGTGGACACATCAGACAGATACGATCTCGGAAATTATGGCTCGGAATTTGAGACTGCAAGTACAGCATCTGGCGAGCGATGCACAATTAGGTTCAAAAGTCAACTATTTAAATTTTGAAGTTCTCAATGCCTCAGCCAATTCTTGGGGGCCGAGGAATCAACTTGCTTACGCCAAGCGGTTCGGTGTTTTTGGGGCAAAGGCTTTGGTTTTGCTGCTCAATACGGACGATTTGTTTGCATCGGCTCCTTGTGATCTGGTTGTGGGGCGCGATCGATCTTACCCGGATCACAAACCCCGATCGGCTACGCTAGAGTTATTGAGCCGCTACCTGCTACCTGCTGTGCCGACTCCTCAATTGGCAGCACCCGAAGCCACAAGCGGCGATGTAGTAGGCTGCAACTTAGAGGCTATTCGCCAAATCCATAAAATAGCTGTATCCGCCAACATCGAGTTTTTGCTAGCCGTCACGCCCAAGCGGGGCGAACTCGGCGGCCCAGGCCCTCGCGACTGGGAAGTCAAAGCTAGAGCGCGTCTCGCCGAACTCGTAGAAACAGAGAAAATTACTTACATAGATTTTCTTCCCATTTTCAATTGTGCGGCCGAATTTCCAACTTTGTATCGAGACAGCATTCACCTGAGTCCTCAAGGAAATCAGCTAGTTAGCAAAATCATCAGTCATCAAATAGCCGCTCTTTTTTGGCATAAATCGTGACTTCACCTAAAGACGGATACTTGCCCACGACTCCTGTTGTCGAGAGCAAAAAAGTTGAAACCTTAGTTCAAGCCCCCAGACTCATCTGCAGAGTCAATCGATTTTAGATTTTAGATTTTAGATTTTAGATTTTAGAATTGAAGCATTGACTTGCGCGAGATAAATTCGGGGGCAAGTTTCATCGGATACAGGTTGTTTATTTCACCGGTCCTGAGTCTGCTTTCGGAATGAATCCGGGGGCTTATATCCTGGATGCTTTTGGTCGATCTAAAGTCTAAAATCGTTCGACTGAGCGCAACTCGACGCACGCGCTCGCCGAACTTCTCACCAAAAAACGAGCGAGAAGCCCCTGGCGACCGACTTGGGTAGGAAAGCGGTAGCGACTTCAGTCGCCTTGAAGTTACTTTCTTCAAAATGCGTAGCTATAGCCATCTTTTTTGTGAATTGGACTGCAATATTTATAACCAATACCTGCGACTCTTTCAGACTTGGTTGCGATATCAAAACTACCTGAAGCACCGCAGAGAACCCGCCCTACATAGCAGCCGATTTTCTTCCCTGCGGTAACGGTTGCACTGACAATATCGCCAGTCTGAAACCCTTTGTGGATTTGCACTCTGGATTTGTGCCGAGTAGGAAAGCCATACCTATTGGTACCGCACATCTGTCGTGTCCCATGCCCTTTTGCTGTAATCAGTAACGGCTTTGAGGTTAAGACTTCGAGTGTGTCAAAGTTAGCTACACACGCAGCATCAAGCCAGTGCGATTTGGGCAACCCTAATCGATTGCGATTGAACTTAGTTTGCCCGCCCGTACCAGTAGTGACAGGTAATCCCGTCTCTTTAAGTGCATTGAACAACCCCCATCGGGTTGAGTTGACTGCTGCAGCATCTTTGAGTGGTAGTTTTGCCTGTTTGAGGATGCGGTTTAGCACGTCGGGTTTAGTCGCTAGAAATGCCCGAACATCCTGATTACCTTTCTTTTGATTGCAATCGTGACAAGCAAGCGTCAAATTGGAAACTCTGTCAGAACCACCTCTTGACTTAGCTTGAATGTGTTCAATCTCAAACGGTACATTTTCAACCGAGCAATAAGCGCACTGCCGATTCCATTTTGCCAAGAGATACTGCCGGACTTCGTAACCCTGCAATTCGTTAGAGTCGAACGGGGAATCACTTCCCCGAACTCTCTTGCAAAACTGGACGTGAGACTTTCGCCTCATCCAGCTCCTCACTGATTTGGCACTTGTCATGTGAACCTCGTTCCCTTCTGTTGGGGGGTTAGGGGATTAAAAAGGGTGGTCATCAATCCATTCCTCGATAATACTTATATCCCTATCGGCTTTGGTTAGCCGAGATTTGGCGTGGAGTTGGTCGTGACAGTGTTTATGTACTAAGCCCAGATTATCCCGCTTGTTGTTTTTGTGATTGCTATCTTTGTGATGAATTTCGGCAAGCGAGTCAGGACTGAAGTATAATCGGCAATATTCGCATTTTCCGCCCTGTATTTTTAGCAACTCGGATAGTTGCTTTTTCACTCCAGGGTAGTCTCCCTTTCGGGCGCTCCAATATATCCAGTCACCGTCGTATGGACTCTTAACGCCCTCAACTTTTGTGTGGCGGACAACCTTTGTGTCTGAGTGATTTATGAGGAATAAACCCTCTTGAGTAGCAAATACCCACTTCCTGTTATCTATTGACTTCCATTCTTTTGAGGATTTACCACTATGACGTTTATGACGGCAACTAGCCCATCCTCTGAGTTGCTTGTAAGTGATGAAGTCAGCTTTTTGGAATGTATCTTTGCTTGACTGTCCTCTGTAATAGTTACACCACCCCCTTATGACCGGGTTTAGTCTAGATATTAAGGCTGCTTTGGGAGCATTCTTATGTCCTTCTATGATGATGCCTATTTTTGATGTCTGCAACTTTAGCGCCTCTTTGGATGGGGTGATGATGGTTTTATAACCGCGCTTTGACGCATTTCTTCCTACCTCGAATTGTCTGATATTAAACCCAAGGAAATTAAACCCTGTTGTTGTGTTCAGGGTATGTGTGATTGGCGTCTTTTCGGGTTTTAATTCCAAACTCATGTCTTTTAGCCAGTCTACTGTAATCTGCTGACACTTTTGGACGATTGCTATATCTTCATGTAAAACCACAAAATCATCGGCATATCTGACTACTCCAAGGGATGACCTTTTATCCTTTTTACCCATTGTTTTACCATTGGGATATCTGAGAGTGATGGTTTCTATGTATTGGAGTAGCCTCTTCTCTAACCCGTGTAGGGCAATATTTGCCAGTAGTGGCGATATCACGCCTCCTTGTGGTGTTCCCTCAAGTGTTTGGCTGGTTACTTTCTTTTGCTTGCGGTTAGCGTATCCGCTCCAGTCAATCACCCCCGCTTTCAACCCGCACTTGATTAGGCGTCTTATGGTGGGGGATGTATTCAGTTTTTTCAGCAGTGCCTCGTGGTTGATTCGGTCGAAGCATTTAGCTATATCAGCATCAAGTACCCATTTTGGTTTTTTGTTGATGCTGGCATATATTGCTTCTATCGCATCATGACATGAGCGCCCTGGTCGGAAGCCGTAGCTATTAGGTTCAAACTTAGCTTCCCATTCTGGCTCTAGAGCAGCTTTTACTAAGGCTTGGGATGCCCTATCGTGCATTGTAGGGATTCCTAATGGGCGTTTTTCTGTCCTTCCAGGTTTGTCAATCCAAACTCTTCGGACTGGTTTTGCTTTGTAGGAGTAATTTAATTGCCTCAGTTGGTTTGCAAGTGCCATACGTTGCTTGGGGGTTAGACTACTTACCCCGTCTACGCCTGCCGTTTTCTTGCCCTGATTTTCCTGAGTCACCCTTCGCACGGCTAGCATTCTAGCCGACTTCGACTTCATCAACGTTTTTTGCAGCCTGCGGACTGTTCGATTCTCTCCACGTTGAGAGGCTTGATAGATTCGCTTTTGGAGCTTGAAGACTGTCCGCTCTAGCTTTCGCCAGTCGGTTATCTCCCATTCCACAGTTGTCTTGATTGACTCTGTATTAGACATTTGAACTCTGAATCACAACTCTATCTTCCAAATCAATGTGTGAACGTCTGCGTATCCCTCCTATTACGCGAGGGCTTTAGCTTCTTTCACAATCCCACTTTTACATATCATGCGGTTAGCAACCTGCTCAGGTATCGACCTCACTGAGAGATATATAAAAGTTACTTCGTTCCTAATGACCATTTGTTTGAGATTTTAGAGCGGTGCTATCCACCGAGGTTGTGGGAAGTGCTTGCTAAACGACAAGGTACCCGTTTAGCTCCCTTAAACCTATGGACTTTTGTCACTCCCAGTGTTGCCTCATGGCTTCAGTCTGTTTTCACTGGTTATACCTAACGATGGTTAGTAGCACCTTCGCTGTACGCTGCTCATAATCTCTTGCTAGAGGGGATTATCAGGCAGACTCCTGGCTTACCCTCATTTTTACTACCCCTTGCACGAATTACCTGTCGGATTGCTAGTCTGATGGGCTTGGGTAGCGCTTTCAACTCAGCACCTAAGCGGTAGGACTTGTTATTATGGAGGTCAACTTGTTATGGCTTATCTCCAACCTGCTATCTTTGCTTTTGGCTCAGCAGGGACTCACCTACATGGTCATTAAGTTGTCAAGGTTCTTAGTTTCAGTCAATACAATAGACTGAGAGCCTTGCTCTCCATACACTTCAGGCGGCTAAACCTTCCATTTTCGGAGAAACGAATCGCACTCCTTGCTGATACATAACACCTGAGATTTCAGGGTTTTGCATTAGTTGCAAATCGAATCGCACTAGCTCTTGAACAATGCTGGCAATGGGTGCAAATCGAATCAACTTGCGAACCCATGTGAGTGTTGTTTCGACCCGATGCTGTAAGGATGGAGCTAGCCAACCATCAGGACGGGTGCGATTGAGGAATCGTGCCTGACGATACCGAGTTTTGCGATTGCGTCTTCCTCGCCTGAGTTGGCGACGAGACAGCAATGCTTCTTTAATTTGTTGTCCTCGATGTTGTAGTTCGGCTCCAAAGATTATCTTGTCGCTCTGCTGGAGGGCAATACCAGTAGTTTTAGAACCTGGATCGAGTTTGAGTTCTAACGGCTTAGGACTTGCGTCAACCTCTTTGTTCAAAATTATCGTAAAGGGAAATCGCCTGAAAACAGATGCTTTACCTGCGTTAAGTAATGAGCGCCCTACTCCTGGTTGACAGGGTGATAGCGGTCGCCCTTTAGTGTCTCTAACAAAAATAAAATTAGACATTTTTGCGTCTCTTCTACTTGCGTGTAATGTTAGCCTCGGCAATGTTTAATGAGCTTGTTCGGCTAAAAGCACTGTCTTAACCCGTTAGAACTGTTTAACTTTTAGCGACAGGGCAACGAACTGGCTACGCATTCGTTGGTGTCATGACTCACAAAACGGAGTCCTCAAAGGACTTAGCCAGGGGAAGGTTTGGCTTGTTCCATCCCGCTCGAAGAGCCGGACAGTCTATAAGCCCCTAGCTTTCGCTATGGGGTTCCTGACGCCGAATTGTCCAATCTCAAATCGACTGACATCGAATCCGGTTGCATGGGAACAGTTACCGTCTTCAACGAACAACAAACCCGAACTGTAAAAGCACCCGGAAACGACACGATTTGTCTCGATTTAGCTAACTTGCAAAGTAGACTCTAGCTCTTTCGGATACCAAGCTTGACCGTCGAGAGCCATTTGCTCGATCGAACTCGCAAGCCGCAGAGCTTTGAGAGCTTGTTCTCCTCCCACAGAAGGCTGATTTCCACCCCGCACGCAATTAATAAAATGCTCCAATTCTGCGTGGAGCGGTTCAATATTGCTGGTGTAAACTTTCTCGATCAACCCATCTTGACGGTAAAGCACCTGACCGTAATCCGTCACGTAATTGGCGGTTGTTTGCCGGTGAATCAAGATTTCGTTGTTGAGAAAATCTGCCTCTGTCAGAGAATTCTTGCAGTGAGCCACGATTGAACGGAGTTTGCGGTGCGTCACCTTACTGGCAGTCAGGGTGGCGACAATGCCGTTAGCAAAGTTCAACGTCGCTGTCACGTAGTCTAAATAACCTGAATCTGAGGCCCTGCTGCCGCTGGCGGTCAGCTTCACCACTTGGGAATCTGCCAATTCCAAAAGCAAGTCGATGTCGTGGATCATTAAATCCAAAACTACCGATACGTCGTTAGCCCGCTGGGAATAGGGACTCATCCGGTGAGCTTCCAATGCCAGTAACTCTTCAGTTTTCAGCACTTTGCCAAGTTCCTGAAAAGCTGGATTGAAGCGCTCGATGTGACCCACTTGTAAAATCCGGTGGGCCTCAGCAGCCGCGTTGACCAAAGATTCGGCTTCGGCAATGCTAGCCGCGATCGGCTTTTCAATTAAAACGTGAACACCCGCTTGGAGACAAGACATCCCCACAGGGTGATGCAGGCGAGTTGGAACGGCGACGCAAACTGCATCTACGTGGGCGAGCAAATCTCGGTAGTCTTCAAAGAAGCGAACCCGGTATTTGCTTGCTACATCTATTCCCCGCTCTACATTTATGTCTGCAACACCGACGAGTTCGATATCTTTTAGCAAGCTCAGAACTCGCGTGTGATGCTGGCCCATATTGCCAACCCCAATCACCCCAATGCGGAGGGGTTCGGGTTGACTTCGCTGGGCGAAAACGTTTGCGTATCCCAATGACATCCTATCTAGCACTCCTGGATTCTCCTCCACCACCACAGGAATCAAGCCCCTTGGCTTCCCTCAGCTACTCACAGCCATCCAGATAGTACCACAGTCAAACTATTTGTGAAGAATTTCTAAGTTCAGTTGCGATTATCGCATCAGGCCATTAAGCAGAAGCGAATCATACACAAGGGCCGAATACTGGGACAAAAGGTCTGGAAATTGCGTATTGACAAAATCTATTAAATGTGTATCAGCCTTGGGACGATCGTCCGCAGCATCGCAACAACACAAACCCGTCGAAATATTTGGCGATTACGATCAAACATTTTTCTGGTTTCTGTTCAAAAGTAATAGTGAAAGTAATAAATTATACAAATACAACAGATGACTTATCCGTATTACTTCGGTTATTTACATTCCGCAATCTTGGAATTCAAAAAAATTTACTTTAAGAATGCGGATAATTACGGGCGATCGCTCACTCAAATAAACTAGACTTACGTAAAGCTTAATAAAAAACAATGTGTCAAAAACAAAGGCTCAGATTAGGAAGTGCGATCGCTAGCACAATTTTAAGTTGTGCAGCGCTGTCATTAGCAGGAGTAGACCAAGCACAAGCAGCCGTCCTCACCTACTCTTTCAATATGGCACATAGTCTAGGTAACGGTTTTTTCAAGGTGAATAACTCCTCGCTTACAGGGATAGGATTGGAACAAGTTGCAGTTTCCGAGGGAAGATTCAACCCTTCTCTCATTGTTAACTATCTGGGACTAGAAGGCAAAAACTACTACAATTTGGCAGGGGCTACAGCTTTATTTTATCAAGGCGATTTTCGCGGACTGCAAGCACGCGGTGAGGACACTGCGACGAGAGAAATAATTATTCCTCCAGACGAACCATATGGACCTTTTTACGTCAAGTATCAGGGTAACGCATCTTGGTCTATAGCTTCGGTCGAGGAGTTCTCTTATAGGTGGATATCTGTTTTCACGGGGTATAGGGAGCTATATAGTATAGGCATAAACCCAGGCAGTGTAAATCTAGTTGACAAAGTGATAGCTTCAGATATCTCTGTTTCCTACGACCTAATGAAGACCGAAGCCGAACCAGTTCCCGAACCAATCACCGCTGCAGGGACTGCTTTAGCATTGGCAGGTTTAAGCTGGTTAAAACACAAGAAAAAAATGGCAGCTTGAAGTGCGATCGCACCTTAACAATTAAGCAGTCAGAAGCATTGGTAACAAGTTAAGACTTAATTGCATTTGTCAATCAGTAATATTACTCAAAAAACTGCTTTTTTAAGAGTGGAAAATTCACGATTTGAGAGAAAGTACGTATAAATATCATGGGAGGCATGATTCCTCAACCGCCCAAATCTCAGTTTTATGCCCAAATCCGAGTAAATGTTGAGCATAATTGCTGATTGACAAATGCTTTCTTAGCTTAAATTGTTACCAATGGTCAGAAGTCACTTTTCAGAAAATATTCGAGTTGCAAAATTTTGCTCTCGATTCGGAGACAGAGCTCTGGCTTTCAAAATCGCGGCTACCAAAAACGCATAGGACAAAACTCCCACCAACGCCAACAAAAGTACGCTGGCGGCTCCCGACGCATTCCACAAAGCGTGAAGTGCCGAAGCGCTGAAATAACCTACGCCCAAAATTTGCCAGCGCTTCCTGGGTTTGAGGGCGCTCAAACCGATAAAATATCCCAAATAGCCGCTGTAAGCCATGTGTCCGGCGGCGGAACCCAAAATGCGGGGAATTAGCAACTGCAATCCTACTAATTGTCCGGCGTCCGGCCCTGCTTGCAGGGTGACATTTTGGATGACATTGGGAACGTACTGTCCCAGAGTTTCTAACAGTGTAAACCCGACTGCCGAGGCACTTCCTAACAGAATTCCGTCTAAAGGTTCCCAAACGCCGACTCGATCGCGCCAGGGATTTTTCAGCCAATTTCCCAGCAACATGGCTCCCAAAACGGGCAGGGCTTTCAGCAATTCTTCCATCAGACCCGCCCCGAAAAACATTCTGGTCAAAAAAGGCAAAAAACTGATTGTTTCGCCTTCGATTGGCAGGCGACCGGGCAAAATTTCTCTAAATACGAATATAAATCCAATTAATAAGGGGCTGCTCAGAATCAGGACTGTAGCTAAAGCCGAACCAAGCAATACCCACCAAGGCTTGTGTTTGCCGCATAGTTGATAGATAAAGTAGTAAGCCGCACCGGCGAGGTAAGCTGACAGCAGCAAGTTGAATGCTGCGGAATTTCCAACGGCGACAAACATCGACACGACAACAATAACTGTGGCGATACCTGGATATAAGTAAGCTTTTTGGCTTAATTGTTTGCCAGTGGAGGCGATCGGGAATAATTGAGTTAAAGTGAGAGCGTCTTTTTCGCTACCAGCAAAATTGCCCGTTTGTGGTGCTCTTAATCCGGGTTGATTTTGGTAAGGGATTACGGGAGATTCAAATATAAATTCAGGGCCGTCAATACCGAGACTGATGCGATCGCCTGTTTCTAAAGTTTGGCAGCCAGAGAGCTTTTTTCCGTTGATATAAGTTCCGTTAGCGCTGTTGAGGTCGCAAATTTCCCATCTCGTCAAAGTACCCTGAGTTAGGGGACGGATCAGGGCGTGGCGACGGGAAACCATGCCGTGGGCGATCGACTCTAAAGCTATTTGACAATTGCGATCGCGTCCGATGACCCATTCCCCTTCTTCAGAAAGTTGGTACTTGGATACTGGGGTTTCCAGAGCATCTTTGGCTGGCACTTGTCGCAGAAATCCGATTTCATTAGTCATGAGTTATGAGTCATTAGTCATTAGTCATTAGTCATTGGTCATGAGCTCACGAGCTGTTAGCTGATGTTATTTTTGAGCAATCTTTATTCCACAGTTATTGGTTGTTAGCTGCTGACTAATTACTAATTACTAATTACTAATAACTGCTGACTAATGACTAATGACTAATAACTCTGCTTATAGATTTGCCCTGGCATCCTGAACGGCAGCATAGAAAAATATGCCAGTTAGCGGTACGCTCAGGGCGAGGATGATGCCCGTGACTAAATTGCCAAGTTGAGCTTCTCCCGATGACAGCTCAAAGATGGAGCCGACTGCCGCGATCGCAGTGATGCACGAAAGAGCTAATAGTAAACCACTTTTCGGAGTTCCTGCCATCATACTGATTTTACTGCCTTTGGCGAAAATTTCTGCTTGACTAATGCTTCATTCAGTGCCAGCTTGTTTTCTACTCTGTCTACAAACAGCACTCCGTTGAGGTGATCCATTTCGTGCTGAATTGCCCTCGACAGTAAATCTGTTGCTATCAGGGTTTGTGGGCGGCCGTATTCGTCGCGGTAGGAGACTTCAATGACTTCTGGGCGTTTGACTTCTAAATAAACTCCCGGAATGCTCAAACACCCTTCTTGCAAGATGCAGATATCGCTGCTGCTACTTTTGATGGTGGGATTGATCAAAACCATTGGGGGTGTGGCGGGGTTTTCCGGGTCGCAGTCGAGGACGATTACTTGTTTGTGGACTCCGACTTGGGGGGCTGCCAAACCGATGCCATCCGCACTGTACATGGTTTGCAGCATTTCTCGGACTAGCTGCCGAATTTCTGCATCGACGCTTTTGACGCGCTTAGCTGGCTGCCGCAGGACGCGATCGCCTAATGTGTGTATTGTTAGGGGCGGTTTTTCTAACTTTTTCTTTTCAATCAAGACCTGAGCCGTCATAGAACCTCGCGGGATGTTTGGAAACCCCCAACGAAAGCTGTTGGGGGAGGAAATTGGAACCAATACTATTATTTCCAATATTAATCTAATTGTGAACTACCCAGCGCTGATGCTATCGCATACAGCGTGGGCTTCTGTCTTCGTAGGGGAGTGCCTCAGATTGGACTTACGCCCCACCTTTGGACTTACCTCCCCTCCAACAGCAGAAACGGCCGTTCCATCCGTCTTTAGCATTCTGATACCTTCATTCCTGATATTTGTTGCAGCATTGCCATCTCTGTCGTGATGAGTGCCACAGTGAGAGCAAGTCCACTCGCGCACATCTAGAGACATTTCCGAGACTTGATGCAAACAAACTGAACAGGTTTTGGAGCTAGGGAACCATCGATCAATTTCTACTAACTTACCGCCTGTGCGGTCTAATTTGTAGCTCAGGAAATTGACAAACATTCCCCAGCCAGCATCAGATATAGCTTTAGCTAAGCAATGATTACGAACCATGCCTTTAACATGAAGATTTTCTACTATGACAACTTGGTTTTTGTTGACCAGATTTGCGCTGAGTTTATGCAGAAAATCATGCCGACTATTGGCTACCCGTTCGTGTACCTTAGCCACTGATTTTTTAGCTTTTTTGCGAGAATTACTACCATCCTTTTTACGCGCTAATTTTTGCTGCTTACGCTTGAGATTTTGTTGATATTTTACAAAATGTTGAGGATTCTCAAACTTAGAAATCTTAGTGCCGTCGGCAACGATCGCAAAGTGTTTTAATCCTAAGTCAATCCCAACGATTTTCCCAGAGGTAGAAATTTCTGGATTTTCACCTTCAATCTCAAATAAAATTGCAGCAAAGTATTTACCCGAAGGGTTTTGGCTAACTGTGACAGTTTTGATTTTTCCGTCAATCGGTCTATGTAATTTTGCTTTGACTACTCCAAGTTTAGGGAACTTGAGTTCAGAGTCAGAAACGACTTGAACATTTTGGGGGTATTGAATCGACTGCTTATGCTTTTTTGACTTGAACTTAGGAAACTGAGCTCTTTTGTCAAAAAAGTTTTTATAGGCAGTCGTGAGATTAAGCGTAGCCGCCTGTAGCACTTGACTGTAGCAGTTACTTAACCATTCATATTCCTTTTTTAGTGCTGGCAGTAAAGCATTTAATGCAGATTGTCCCAGCCCTTTGCCAGTCTCTTGATAGACTTCAATGGACTTATTAAGCGCGTAATTCCACCACCAACGAGCGCAACCAAAACTCTGTGCCAGATGCTGGGACTGCCGATCGGTAGGGTATAAACGAACTTTGACAACTTTGCGTAGCATTTACTTACTGGTAATTGCTATTAATAGTAAATATTATATCAAAGGTTTTGCCGATCTGCAAAGATCGCAAAGCGAACAAGTGGGCATCGAACCCACTTGTTCTGTACGCTTTCATCCCGGCACTCAACGGACTACCATTAGAGTGCGGGACTTCCCGCTTGTTAGTTAAGTAGCCATGACTGGAAACGCACCAAACCAACGGCCGGTTATTTCTCTGGGGCTTTCGCCTGTTTTAGTGGCGGTAGAGCTTTTAGGTGCGATCGCGATTTTGCTGGCTGTTTTGCTCATCGTCAAGTTTTGGGCGGTTTTGCCCGATCGAATTCCGATTCATTTCGGCTTGGGGGGGGTGGCTGATGCTTGGGGCGACAAGGTGACGATTTGGATCGTGCCGGCTGTGGCTGCGATTATTTTTGCGGTTTTAACTGTGGTATCGCGCTATCGGCATACTTTTAATTATCCGGTACGGATTACTTCTGAGAACGCTCACCGGCAATATCTGTTGGGGCGAGGCCTTTTGGTTTGGCTGAAGGCGGAGATTTGCTGGCTGTTGGCGTTTGTGGTGCGACAGCAAATTCTTGTCGCTTTGGGCAATGCTCAAAGGTTTAGTATGGAGTTGCTTTTAGGGATAATTGTTTTGATTTTAGGGACGGTTGACCTGTATTTACTCAAGGCTTATTCGGCTCGCTAGATGTAGGGCAAAAAACTTATTACATATACCCAAAAACTAAGTTTTTTGAGCATTTTTTAAACCGCAGTTAATAATATATAACCTCTCAAAATCAATATTTTTTTAAGAATGAGGAATAAATTACTCATTTTTTTTCTGAGGAGTTTAGTCCTCACTACAAACATTTTTGAGGGCGGGTAATTGACCAAGAATTTCTTGATGGTACCCGCCACGTGATGTATCCGTGGAATCAATCCAAAATCTAAAATCTAAAATCCTCAAGCCCCCGAATTTATCCGTGGGGTCAATCCAAAATCTAAAATCTAAAATCTAAAATCGATTGACTGGACATGAGAGGAATCACAGCCCAGAGGTTTGTGGTGCGGTAAACGCCGATCGACTAACCCATCAGATATGTTTGCTGATTGTTCATCGGCAATACTCGCAGCCGTTGATTTTTCAAATCGGGTTCTAATCCTAGTTCTTCCATTGGAATCACGCCCAGCAAAACAGCAGAAACGCCTTCGGGCAA
Organism: Microcoleus sp. T3_B1; assembly: GCF_036700445.1. Taxonomy (NCBI): domain Bacteria; kingdom Bacillati; phylum Cyanobacteriota; class Cyanophyceae; order Oscillatoriales; family Microcoleaceae; genus Microcoleus; species Microcoleus sp. T3_B1. The sequence goes on along the minus strand of NZ_JAUBOX010000063.1, from coordinate 14,540 downwards.
TTCTAAACAATCAAATCTCCCTTCTCTCCCTTCTACAATAATTTGAGCGCCGGCAAAAATTCGACCTGTTGTGATGCCAGCCGATGTTTCTACATCTCTTTCTCCTACTTGTTTTAAACCGATTTGGCTAATAATGAGAGCTGGCAGGGAAAGCAGTGTCGCTCCGGTATCGACAATCACCTTATCGATCGTCACAGAGCGAACTTCCTCAGCAGAAATGAATCCCCGTTCAGCCATAACTAGATCGATGAAATTCGTGACGGCGATTGTTGTAACAACGTGACCCCTTTGTTTTTCTTGCAGATTGGGGAGTACGAGTGTCATAATTATGTTACCTCTTTGAGTGGATTTTATGGTACATCTTTGGGCTGTTTCGTCCGCTCCAATATTAAACCATCAGATATGTTTGTTCTTCATTCATCGGCAATACTCGCAGCCGTGGATTTTTTAAATCTGGTTCTAAGCCTAGCCTTTCCATCGGAATCAGGCCCAGCAAAACCGCATCAACTCCTTCGGGCATTTCCAGGCAGTCAAACACTGCTTGTCGCCCTTCAACTTCCAGCATAATATCTTGAAAAATCCGCCCTTTTCTGATTCCCGCAGCAGTTTCTACATTGGTTTCTCCAAGCTGGCTTAAACCCAACTGGCTGATAATGAAAGCTGGTAAGGCAAGCAGAGTGGCTCCGCTATCTACTAAAACTTTATCGAGAGTTAATGAACGAATTTCAGCCGCAGGAATGAACCCCCGCTCAGCTAGGACTTGATCGATGCGATTCGTTACGGTGATTGTTGTAAGAACTTGACCCATTTGTTTGCCTTGCATATTGGGCAGCACCAGTGTCATATTATGTTACCTCTTTGAGTGTAATTAGTGGAGATTTATATTGTAATATTATCTAGAATACTGCTAGGTTAGTTAAAATCGTTTTAGTGATCGGCTAAAATTAGAATTTGCCTCAACGCATGACACCAGAAAACAACTCTTCTCAACCCAATCGCCCTGAGTCTAACGTGACTGTAGAAAGTCAGAACGGTGCGAACCCTACTGTGCCACCAGAATCAGGGACAATCGTCGCTACTGCTGAACCGGAAAAACCGGTGCCGCCGCCTCCAACTCGCAAGGTTTTTCTGCCCCAGCAGCCGGAACAAACGACTGCTGAGAAGTCGGGGGCGGCGCTGACGCTGGGGTTGATCGCAGCGATGATTTTTGGGCTGGCCAATGACAACATTTGGCTGGGCTTAATTGGCGCTGTCGGTGCGATCGGCATATCGCTGCGACTGATGTGGCCGAGTTGGGGCAAAATCTGGGCGCAGGTAATTCCGCCGACTTGGCGCACTCTGATCGTCGCCTGCTTCGGGCTTTTAGCTGGGATTGTTGGCTTGCTGATGCTCAGCGGTAGTAATACTGAACCGGGAAGCCGCAACATCCAAATCAACTGGGACGCCATCGGGGCTCTCGGCGAGTTGATCGGCGCTTTGGGCCAAATTTTGATCGCAATTTTGGGCGTTTACGTGGCTTGGCGGCAGTACGTGATCTCGAAAGATTTGACGATTCAGCAAAATCGAATTACGCAGCAGCAAACGATCGATGCTTATTTTCAAGGGGTTTCGGACTTAGCCCTTGACGAACAAGGGTTTTTGGAAGACTGGCCGCAGGAAAGGGCGATCGCAGAAGGCCGCACGGCTGCGATTATGAGCAGTGTAGATGCTGAAGGTAAAGCTAAAATTCTGCGGTTTTTGTCGCAGTCTAGATTGGTTACTCCTCTGAAGCGCGATCGGCTTTTAGGCCGCCCCATCTTTGACGGCGACGGCGGCTACGCTGAAGATAGAGAGCACGGTATCCGCGTTATCGATCTCAATGTCATGTTAGCGGGTGCTGACCTGGCTGGCACCGATTTGCGGTGGACGGATTTGAGCGAAGCCAACCTCGTCCGCGCCAATCTCAGCAAGTGCGATTTAGTGAAAGCCAACCTCTCGCGCGCTGTCTTGTACGACGCCAATCTCGCTCGCGCCGACATGAGAGCAGCCGCATTATTCTACGGCTCGGCACAAACTGCATCTCCCCGCAGCCGTACCGAATTTCCCAACTATCAAACGGGGGAACATACTGGCGCTGTGGTTGAACGTGTTGATTTCACCGGTGTCAAGCGGCTGTCGGAGGAGCAGCGCTATTACTGCTGCGCTTGGTGCGGCTCGAAGTCGAGAGAGACTATTCCCGGCGGCTGCGAAGGGATTCCCAATAAACTGGGACGTTAAAATTAGCAGTACGGCTGTACTTGCGTATATATTTGGCGATCTCGCTGGCAGCGGACTATACTTGAATTCTCAATCTACAGTCTTGCGCTGTTTTAGGGATGACAAATACTGATTTAGGGTTAGAAGTAATTGGGCACCGTCCGCGCTCCAAAAGCAGGGACGGGCTAATTTTTGTAATTGCTATGTGGTTTCTGAGCCGATCGGTAATTGCGATCGGGATGCAGATAATTGCTCCTTTAGCCTCCCTCCCGCCAGAGGATTGGGCCCCTCTAAGTTTTGCCAGTGGCTTCCTTCCCAAAAGTGGCTGGGAACTGTTTTCGCACTGGGACGGTAAATGGTACGTCCAAATCGCTAATTTAGGCTACACCTATGCAGATGACGGGCCGAACTATTCTGTGGCTTTTTATCCCCTGTTTCCTTTGCTGATGCGTGGGTTGACGACTCTGGGAATGCAAGTGGAAGTAGCAGGGGTACTCATCAATAGTTTGGCCTTTCTGGGTGCCTTAGCCGTGGTCTACTTTTGGGTGGAAGAGCGATACGATACTGGTGCAGCCAAGTGGACAACTGCTGTGCTAGCTTGGTGTCCGTTCTCACTATTTTGCACTGTCATATACACAGAAGGATTGTTTTTGTTCCTGACAGCATCGGCTTTACGAGCTTTTGAAAGGGGCGAGTATATTTGGGCGGCTTTTTGGGGAGCTTTGACGACTGCTACTAGAGGGCCAGGAGTAGCCCTGATACCTACTTTTTTGCTGACAGCTTGGAGGGAAAAAAGACCTCCCCTGGCTTATGCTGCGGGTTTTGGTAGCGCGATCGGGTTTTTTTCATTTATTTTATATTGTGCTATTAATTTGGGAGATCCTTTAGCATTTATTCACATCCAAAAACACTGGCCTCAGCCTACTTGGTGGGAGATATTTAAGGACTTGTTCAGTTTCAGCTTGTCCGGTGCTACTAAAGTTGGGATGGTTTTTGGCGGTGGCTTTTTGTTGTGGTATTTACGAAAAAGGTTGAGCATTACAATCATTTGCTTCGGTTTTTGCTCTTTGGCCCTGCTGGTTACTTCGGGAGCTTTACACTCGGTAGAGCGCTACGCTTACGGTATTGTGCCACTGTCAATAGGTGTTGGCTTGTTATTGGCGGATAGGCCTCGTTGGGGTTACGGGTTGATGGGATTGTTTGGTATATATCTGCTGCGCTTTTCCGTGAGATTTGCTAGTTGGCTGTGGGTAGCTTAGGGGCGATCGCTCTTAATATCTTTTGCCCAAACTTAATTTACTCTATTTCCCAAGCTGCCTGAAAAAAGTCTCTTTCGCACAGCATGGCGTAGTGATAGGTTGCTTCTACTTCCGGCGTCGCTTCGGCGTAGCGATCGACCAAACTTTCCAGCCGCTTTGCTAAAATCTCAAAATCCGGGCTGCTATAGGTGGAAATCCAGTCCCTAAAGGCGTGTTCCGGTATATTAGGTTTAGCTAGCTGCTGTCCCAAAAAAGCATACAACCGCAAGCAAGGAGTCATGGCGGCTACTGTCAAACCTACACCACTGCCCCAGGCTGTCGCTAATAAAAAATCTGTGTAGCGGCGGGTAGCAATTCCCGGTTTTGCCTCTTGCAAGTTTACACCCCATTTGGCTGCATATTTTTGATGCAAACGAAGTTCTTCTAAAACGCCGCTACCGAGATTGTGGAGAATTTCAAACCCCTCCCAGTCGGGTGCTTTTGCCGCAGCGATACTGTAAGCGCGAGCGAATGCTCCCAGAAAAAATGCGTCTTGTGCAACGTAATAGGCAAAACTATTTTGGGGCAGGCTGCCGTCAGCAATGCCTCTGACAAAGGGATGTTGCAGACAAGCTTCGCTTAAGTCTTGATTGGCTTGCCAAAGATAGTTAGAATTAGCCATGATTTGTTTATCTCTCCGTTATGATGGTAATTGTTAGAGGACTTACGCAAACCACATGGTTTATACTATAAAACAGTGGGGAAAGACAACCAGGAATTAACAATAAAACCTGGGTTTTAGCCTTCCCGCGCTGAGCGTCCTGTCTTAAATTCAGGCTCCCAATCTATGATAACAGATATATTCGGCTTGATTCCATTGGTGGCTCTGGGCATTTTGTTTCTCATATTTCATAAAATAGATAATTGTTGGCGCAGCGCTATTTTGTCCGCAGCAATTGTGGCGGGAGTTATTGTTGCTTTATCTACTGAAATTTTTAGTTTATTTAGGTTGCTGACTTTTGAGTGGGTGTTCGGGCTGTGGTTGGTAGTAGATATTCTGTTGTTGATTTTTTATCTAAAATTTAAAATTGTCCAGCCAATTGTGGAGAAAAATCAAGATGAGAAATTTCCGAATTTCTTACTGGGGTTGCTAGGCGGTGTATTATTTATTTTTGCTGCGGTGGGTTTGATTGCTGTAGTTGCACCGCCTAACAATTGGGATTCTATGACTTATCACATGAGCCGGGTTGTGCACTGGATGCAAAACCGTAGTGTCGAGCATTATCCTACTTCTTATGTGCCACAGTTGTATCACCCGCCTTGGGCTGAGTTTGCGATTATGCACTTTCAGATTTTAAGCGGGGGCGATCGCTTTGCTAATTTGGTACAGTGGTTGAGTATGGTGGGAAGCGCGATCGCAGTTTCTTTAATTGCTAAGCAACTGGGCGCTAATTTACGCGGTCAAGTTTTTGCTGCTGTTTTTGCTGCGACTTTGCCAATGGGTATCCTCCAGGGTTCTAGCACTCAAAACGATTATGCTGTATGTTTCTGGGTAGTTTGTTTTGTTGGCTGCGGTTTAGCAGGACTCTCCGCAGGAATTACCGGGTTTAATACTTTTAAAATTGGTGCTAGTTTGGGTCTAGCTCTCTTGACAAAAACGACAGCTTATATATTTTGTTTGCCTTTTATTGTTTGGTTTATTGTAGGAGGAATTAAATCTTTTCGGGGGAAGATGCTGCCACCAATTTTGATAATAGCCACGGTGACTTTAGTTTTGAATATCGGTCACTTTTGGCGAAATTACGATTTATTCGGTTATGCGATCGGAGCACCTCAAAGTTTTACTAAAGAATATAAAATAGAAGTATTTACCCTGCCAACTTTTCTGTCAAATGTAATTAGAAATTTAGGTATGCAAGCCGGTACGAGGATTTCCCGAATTAATGGTATAATTGTGGGAGGTATCAACCTCCTGCACAGAATATTGGGCGTAGCTACAAACGACCCGCGCATCACTTGGCCTCCCGGACAAGTATTTGCGATCGCTACACCGTCATTTAATGAAAACACAGCTACAAATCCCATTCACTTCTGGCTGACACTTGCCACGATCCCACTTATACTTAACACCCCAAGTTGGAGAAAAACAAAAATAGTATTAACCTATTTAAGTGCTGTAATAATGGCATTTTTACTGCTGTGTCTTCTGCTGAAATTGCAGCCTTGGCACAGCCGACATCACATGTCAATATTTGTATTATTTTCCCCACTATTTGGATTAGCCGCATCGGAATTATCAAATCATAAAATAGCGAATTATCTGGTCGCCATTCTGATTGTCATGTCGCTACCTTGGATTTTTTACAACAACTTTAGACCTCTTCTGGGAGATAGTAACATTTTTAATAGCAGCAGACACGAGCTTTACTTTGCAAGTCGGCCGAACATCGAGGTTGCTTACAATACAGCAGTAGATTTTGTTAAATCTAAAAACTGCACGAATATAGGACTGTCATTTTGGGCTAAAAATGTCTGGGAATATCCCTTGTGGGTAATGTTTGCAGAGTCGGGAAAACCAGCACCTCGCATCGAGCACATTTCCACTATCGATCCTGTTGTCCAGCAAAAGCTCAACTCGGAACCTTACAAAAGTTTTACCCCTTGTGCCATAATTTACTCAGCTACAAAAAATGACGACCGACAAGGAAAAGAGATGGTTGTAAAAAATCAAATTTACCTACAAAAATGGTCAATGGAGCCACTAAGTGTATTTGTGAAAAAATAACCTTTGGATTTATTTGATTTAACAGTTGAAAACCTGATTCCCCTAAATAAACTGCGATGAACGATAGACCTAAGTATTCCTTGATAATTCCCATCTATAACGAGGAAGAAAATTTAGCTGAACTTTACCGGCGAATTAGTGCCGTGATGGCTCGAATGGACGGCCCAGTAGAATTAATTTTAATCAATGATGGCAGTCGCGATCGCTCTCTCGAACTTTTGCGAGAATTGCACGAAAAAGACTCGCGAATTTGTTACCTCAGTTTTGCGCGCAATTTCGGTCATCAAATAGCTGTAACTGCTGGTTTAAACTTTTCTAGAGGTCAAGTTGTAGTCATCATGGACGGCGATTTGCAAGACCCGCCAGAGCTAATTATGGATATGGTAGAACAGTGGCGGCAGGGCTATCAAGTGGTTTACGCTCAGCGCACTCAACGCCGTCAAGAAGGTTGGCTTAAGCGGTTGCCGGCTTATATGTATTATCGCATTTTGCGCCATCTTGCTGATGTTGATATTCCGATAGATACCGGAGATTTTTGTTTGATGGATAGGTGCGTGGTGGACGTACTGAATGCCATGCCTGAACGCAACCGCTACATTCGGGGATTGCGCGCTTGGATTGGTTTTAAACAAACGGCAGTTAAGTTTGAACGCGATCCGCGTTTTGCTGGCGATGTTAAGTATACCTTTAGTAAATCTTTCGCTTTGGCGATGAACGGTTTAGTGTCTTTTTCAAAAGTTCCTTTGCAACTGTCAATTTATTTGGGTTTATTTTCGGCTTTCGTGTCTGTTTTGATGGCTTTTTTGGTTTTGTATTGGCGTCTTTTCTCTCCTGGTTCGGCATTAACTGGTTTGACAATTGTGATTATGGCGGTTTTCTTTTTGGGTGCGGTGCAGTTGGTGAGTATTGGGATTTTGGGTCAGTATGTGGGGCGGATTTACGAGGAGGTGAAGGATCGGCCACTTTATACGCTGGCAGAAGTGGCGGGTTTCGAGCCACTACGTCAAAAAAATGGTAAATAAGCAGGACTTTTTTACTATCTTGACGGCCTAAAGATAGCGGTTGTATGGTGGGTCGGCTGAATCACCTGAACCCTGAACCACATTCAAAATGCGGGTTGTGGATTCATTATTTTCTACTTAATTTCAGCCGATATAAACTCCTGATGCCATTGTTGAGCGACTCTATCCCAGCCAAATGAATCTTTAAGTTCTAATGCTTCCTGTCTTAAAGAGTCTTGTTTCTCAGGATTTTTTAACAAGTCAATCACTGCTGCAATAAAAGCATTATTAGTTTCCTCATCCCCAGCAGGCCCTTTAATTCGGATACCTGATTTCACAGTTTCATCTAAACCTGCATAAGTTGTCACCACCGGAACACAACCAGCAGCTTGCGCTTTCCAAGCACTAATACAGAAACTTTCAGGTGTATGACAAGGATAAACCCATACTCCCGATTTGAATAATTCTTCAACTAATTCTTGTTGTCCAATTCTACCATGTTCATAAACATTTTTCTGGTTGAAAAGACGCACTAATTTTTGCTTTTGAACTGGTAATTGTGGAAATTTATTAATTAATTGTGAATTAATTAAAGCATCAACCACTTGCCAACCGTAAAAAACATGAAACTCGGCATCTGGTACTTCTTTGATAACTTTATCCCAGTGTATAAGTAAATGTTCAATACCTCTTGTATAATCACTAATCGAAATTAGCCTTTTGGGATTTCTAGCAATTCCTGTTAAATTGAAATCTTCGAGATTAATCCCATTGGTTGTTAAAAAAATCTTGTCTTCAGGAATCCAGTCTGGCAGCAGAGATTTATGAAAAGTTGACAACATAAAAAGTTTGTCAAAACTTGCCAGAAATTCCACACGCTGAGACTCTTCTAAAGGAGGAAATAATTGCGGGTTATCGTGCATCCACACCGCAGTTTTTCTGGCTTTCACTTTCATTAGCATAGGTTGTGTCCAAGCCCGATGAAAGATTAAGACATTAAAGTTATCTTGGGGATTAAATTTATCAACAGACTGATAAACTACTCCATTATATTCCCCTTCCATATCACCGCATCGATTAAAAACAGTAACCGCGTAGCCTAACTTAACGAATTCTTGACTTAAGTAAACGATCGCTTCCTCGCTTCCGCCAATACCTTTATTCACAGATAAAGGAGACCAATCTTCTACATGAAAGGGAAAATTTGAATAAATTACAAGTGACTTATTGTCCCAGTTCATATTATTTGATTTTTACCATTTGTTGACGTAAATATTGTAGAATAAACTTATATTTTTGTCAAATAAATCCCAGAAATTAAAAGAGTTTAATTTTGTGTGACTGACTCACACAACATTGTTAACGTCAAATTTGGATTGATACACACTTTTTCTATGACTGTCATCACATCATCAGCAAATAACTGTGCTGTTCGATCGCTGATTACAGGTTCTACATAAATAAAATTGCAAAATAACTGCTCGTTTAGCGTGAGAACACCTAACCAAAAACAATCACCACTAATATGTTGAGGAAAAGCAAAGTAGAATTCCTTAACCTTTAGCTTATCGGCTTGATGCCGGAATTGAAATTTGCCTCTATTAGAAATTGCAAAAAGATTATTTCTTCCCATAGTATCTTCTTTACTCAAGATAGACTTAATCACGAGTTCCTTCATGGAATCCATGTCAAGATTACGTAATTTACCTTCTTGTAGTCTAGTTATATGGACACCGCTAATTAAAGAATCATGTATTTGGGATTTACATTCTCTAGCTAAATCCCAAAAAGATGTATTTGGCTCAACTAACTGATTAAAACCCAGCACAGATATAAAACAACCTAGATTTTGGTCTGTGATTTCAGGCTCACAATATTTTCTCAAATTTACAGGTAAACCATAGGAGAAATTTGCCTGTGTATCTATTGATAGTAATTTACCAGCAGCAAATAGCATTGCCGCACACATAGCACCATGCACAGTGGTTTTTTCTTGTTTGCATTTATCAATTAGTATCTTAGTTTTTTCTTGACTAAGCATTCGCGGTAACATCCGAGTTAAACGTTCGTTAGCGGATGCTGGATGTTCAATAATTAATTGGGGTGGTAGAGAGGGTTGTTCAGTTGCGAGTGGATGATTTTCCCTTGGTTCTTTACTGGTAATATTATAAGTAACTAAATTTTCTATGGGCTGAATAAATTCTAGGGAGTCTACTTGAGATATATTCTCTCCATCCTTGATTTTTTGACAATAAAATAACAGGTCATCAATAAAGCGCATACATGATATGCCATCTACAATTCCATGATGAAAGGTAATAATCATTTCACAGGTATTTTGATTCTGAGGAGAATACAAAAGAGTTAGGCGACACAGAGGATTTTTCCCTAGTGTAAATTTTGTATGTATTTCTTTCTCGGCAACTTTAATTGCTTCATTTTCATCTTTTTTGTATATAATTTGGACTGGAATTTCCGTTATTCCTGACGATTGAAAATATAATCCATCCTCAGACTCAACAATGTAAACTTGGAGCATGGGATGACGCTGTTGGACTAATTTAAGAGCTTGTTGAATAACATCCGGTGTTAAAATCCCTTCCAGATAGACAACATTTACAATTAGTCCACCTCCCACGTCATGGCCGAGCGCCATCCACATTTCTACCAAACCAAGTTTTCTGCTGAAAGATTTCATTTGGATTTTCTCTGATTTCAAAGTTTATCTACATTTATGCAATTGCTCAATTATCCAAAATTGAGTGGTTTGTAACAATACTCCGGACTATTTTTAAATAGGGATGCGATGCCTTCGGCAAGCAACGCTTACGCAATAAAGCACAGAAGCGAAAAAAGTGAGTGCAATCTGAACCCAAAATGAACAGAAAAAAAGGCGCTCTTTTAGGTTAAGCTATAAAATCACACAATCTTAACAGATTCCATTAGGAAAATTATGGAATCCATCTTACAACAAATGCCGAGGATTAGTCAACCCCAAAAGAAGTTTTTAATCACTTTATTCTAAAATATTTTGCTGATCCTTTTGTTTTGTCAACTTCACGAATCTCAGTCGTTATAGTTGTTTGAGCGAAAAAACCTACCGTCCTCTCTTTCTCAAAAGCTTTAACTTTCCACCATTTAATCAATATTTGCTCGAATCTGCCTTAAATCCTGAACACACAGTCATTGCTGGTATTGAGTGTTTTTTTTTATAAAAACTGGCCAAAAGACTGACGGTAAAGCTTATTTTTATAAGGGTGTAGCTGGTAAATCGGAACAGGGGTTGGAAATTCCTGTAATTTCTATTGTCGAAATAGATAGTCGTTTATCTTATAGCTTAAGCCTACAGCAAACTCCATCACGCCCTCAAATAAAGCCCGCGAAAAACTGCCCCAAAATCCGAAGAATTGCTGGTCTAAAAAAAGTCGAAAAAAACCGGAATTTTCAAGTTTAAAGCCTGACATCACAAGAGTTGATGACTATGCAAAACATTTGAATAATACTCGTTATTTCTTCCCCAGTTATGTACGTACAAATGGTCGCTGATGGCTATTAATATCGCTCTAAATTCTGGGATGCTGTGCGGGAGTTAAATTTAAACTTTATTGGCAAGCGAGCGAGTTGATGCTAACTTACGCTATCTCTATAAAGGTGAACAAAAAAACTGGGAGCACCTCACAAATATGATGGTAAATTTAACTCTAGTGATTTGAGTCGTCTTAAATTTATTAAAAAAATAAAAGCGGGAGTTTCATTATATACATTGGTACTAGGCGAGTTGTTGTTTAAATTGCCAGATGAGTTTGGCTTGTATTTCTGATGTTCAAGCCAAGGGAAATATCAAAAATGCGTTATTGTTTAGCACTGATATTCACCTGCTGCCTGAGCAAATTGTTGAATATTATCAGGCTCGTTTTCATATCGAATTTATTTTTCGTGATGTCAAGCAATTTACGGGATTGTCTGATTGCCAAGCTCGTCATTTACCGCGGCTTAATTTTCATTTTAATGCCAGTCTTATTGCCTTCAATTTAGCTAAACATAAACTCTCTACTTGTCATTCATCTGCCAAGTCTTTTGTGTTTTCAATAACCTCTTATAAACGTCTGGAATTCAATAAACACCTACTTTGTACCTTGATTGACAAGTTATATTTAGACCCAGATTTGATTTTAAATCATCCTAATCTTTCTTCCGTCTTGTCTTATGGTAAGCTGTTCGACATTTAAAGGACAATTGTAGGGTGCGGAGCGTACATAAGCGTTTCCCTTGTAAGCGTAAGTGTTGTAGCTGACGCACCTTACCTGGTTCGTTAGTTGTTTAAATGCGTAACAGCTTACTCTGGCTGCTTAAAAACTGTCGGGAGTATTGGCCTAAGATATAATGAAGAAAGTTCTATAATGAAAATTAGCGCTAGGAAGTTATTTAGGCAAACAATCCTATTAAGTAATGAAAAATAAATAAGGTGACTAATAGAGCAATAGTTTACCTTGGAGCAAGGCTTCTGGGGTTTAATTGTACAACTTATATTATGTCCGGTCGATTCCCTCCGCTTCGCTTCGCCCGACATCAGGTAGGGGTTCCCCTCACCAACAATATCTGCCAATAATTGACAATATCAAAAACCCGCCCGACCGGGATATTATGGTCAATCGATCGGACATGATATTATTGATTTTTCATTCCTAAGTCACGAAGAAGTCGCAAAGCTTGCTAAGCAAATTTATGAGAGCAGCATCCGCGAAAAAGTAGAGTCAGAAAACAATATTGGTAAAATGGTGATTATCGACCCACTTTAGCCAATCCCGCTTCATACTCTGCATCGACTTCATCAAGTAGCGCATCTAACCGCCCATCCTCCAAATCGTTTTCAATTTGCCTATCCCAAACCTGTTGGCGATACTCTATCAGCCAAGTAGTGAGTTCGGATAGTTCCTTAACTGACAAGTTCATAATTGCTGTTTCAAGTTCTTTAACGCTCATACATTTTGCCACATCATTCATATTATTAATATACCAATAATCCTGAACGCACGGGTAGTCATAAACCAGGTTTTTTCCGAAAGACGCGTTGCAGCTTAAAGATGAGCGTGAAAAACCCGGTTATGAAGGTTAGTTGTAGATTATACAGAGCGACGCAGCCGTAAGTATGGTGGGCCGCTGCGAGATTTTCGAGTTTATTTCTAGATTGTAAATAGCGACGTACCCACGGTATTTTGTAGGGTGCGTCGCTGTGACATTTTCGAGTTTATTTCTAGATTGTAAATAGGGACGCACCCTACTATCTCGTCACGCAGACTCCGCCCACCACTACCCGACATTGATCTGGGCCCGCATCAAATCTACTATCATTCCGCCTCGCCGAATCTAAATCTCTAGTCCGCGAATTGTAGTAATAATCTCCCGCCGGAAAGTTTCTAGTCGGGACAGCGCAGTAAGTCGAGTCTTGATTACCATCGTCAAACCTGACTCTCACCATAGAACGTCTCTCGCGACAATCAACAGACCGCAAGCCAAAATCATCTTCCAGAAGCTGTGCTCTGTCATATCGACCGTCATTTCGGCCGTCATCTCGCCTCGTGTACCAATCGTCCCGCGAATTGCGAGATCGTCTGTTGCCCCCATCAATTCCCGAAACTTCCAGCGTGTAGCTACCGCCCCTGGCTGCATCTTTTGCTAACACTAAAAGCTTATAATCGCCAGTACGGGGAATTTGATAATTAAAAGAACGGTCTAGCGTAAAAGCGACTTGTTTGTTGTTCCCGTAAAACAGCACCATGACGGGAGTAAAACCGCGACTTCTATCTGTATCTAAAAAAACTTCAATGTTGTCGCCTTCCCTTGCGCTGAATGTGTATTCTTGACCGCGCAATTCTTCCGTCGGAGTTCCGGGTGTCCACATATTTCGGAAACGGTAAATCGGGGAAGTGCGACGAATTACTCCGTCAATGCGATCGTTATTACCTATCTGTTCGCCAACCGCACTTGAGGAAATTCCGGTAAGTGCCAATCCCGTAACTAGGACTGCGGCAGCAATACTGTTTAACAAGTTGTGTGCTTTCATATCAACCTCTGGAAAATTTTAAAATCTTTTTGCTTTTTTTGTGCCGACATTTGCATACACAATCCATTTTAAATGTAATTTCTGCCAACCGTGTCAACCTCACCCAACCCGGCTATTTAGCGGGTGCAAAATCTCATGTTAAAGTTATAGACGTTGAGCCCTAATCTAAAGTTGCGATCGATCGCCACAAATCAGCAATCCCGATTCAGCGTCGAGACTCGCCATAATTCCCATTGGCAAAGCAGCGTTAACTCCCTCGTGCCCGAAGGGCAAATCCGAGACAATCGGAATATTCAAGTCCCCCAGCCGATCGCGCAAAACCTCTTCAATGCTAAAACTGGGAATACTCGGCTCAATCTCGCAGCGACTGAAGCGCCCCAAAGCAATGCCCCGCACCCCAGCGAAAGCCCCCGCCATCCGCCACAAAGTCAACATTCGATCGACCCTGTAAGGAGCCTCGGAAACATCCTCAAATGCGAGAATAACCCCGGTCAAATCCGGTTGATACGGGGTTCCGAGCAAATGAGAAGCCACAGTCAGATTCGCAGGAAACAGCCGCCCGGTGGCTTTTGATCTGCCCCATCCTTTACCTTGCAAAGATTGTAAGGGACGACCTTCTATGCAGTCAAAAAGTCGATCGACAGACCAATCCGGTTCATCCGCCAAAGTTGTCAGCATCGGCCCGTGAACGCCCCAAATGCCCAATTTGTCGTGATTCCACAGCAAAGCAGTAATGTCGGAAAAGCCGATTAACCATTTCGGGGAATGGGAATTGGGAGTTGGAAATTGGGAATTTGCCCAATCTCCCACATTTCCTTTTTCCAAAAGTCGAGTGCTGCCGAAACCGCCTCGAACACACAGAATACCGCGACAATCCGGGTCATTGAGGGCATCTGCCAACTGTCGGACGCGGTTTTCATCGGAACCGGCCAAATAGCCCCAGCGATCGTCAAAACCCGGTGTTAATTCAAGTCGATAGCCACGGGATTTCCAAATTTCTACACCCCGTTCAAAGTTGGTTGATTCTCGCAAACTGCCACTAGGGGCAATTACTTTGAGCAAATCTCCTGGTTGCAGAAATTTTATGTTAGTCATTAGTTATTAGTTATATCGTGTTTTGTGAATCGATCGTAATTCTGTAGGGGCGGGTTTTACAGACAATTTCTGACTGAAACAGACCATCTCGAAAACCCGCCCCCACCCACCCATAAATACAA
>NZ_JAUBOX010000062.1:0-48820 GCF_036700445.1 Microcoleus sp. T3_B1 | reverse complement strand
AATACTTGGGCTGATGTGATCAACCGCGCTAACTTGGGTATGGAAGTAATGCACGAGCGCAATGCTCACAACTTCCCGCTTGATTTGGCTGCTAGTGAAGTCACTCCAGTAGCTTTGGTTGCTCCTTCTATCAATGGCTAAGTTTTAGCTTTTGATTGACAAAAAGCGCTCCTAGAAATAGGGGCGCTTTTTGTTTGGGGAAAATCTAATTTAACACTACTAATGCTTTGCAAAAGTTGGCTTACAGTTTACCTAAATAAATTTTTATCTGACCCTTTATGGACAACGACAAAAATTATTGAGATAGTTATAGAGTTCGCGAAATAAGGGACATTTTTTCTGGACTTCATTTGGATCGATTTCCCTCAATAGCAAAGGAGTATGATCTCCTTTAGAAAAGCGTGCTTTATCGCGATCGAGTTCATCTTGAACACTTGACTCAATTAAATATTCTGATAGTTTTTCTCGACAGCAATCTTTTTCAGCATCGTATTCACTAAATGCTTCTGGATTCTCAAAAGAAACTTTTCTTTGTGTACTTAGCCACCAACGCATCCGTTCATGTCTTTTGCCTCGAAAATCTGAATGTTTAGCTATTGAATTATTCCAATCAGCAATAATCCAAGCTTCGATTTCCGGCGCGGCAAACCCAACAAATTTTTCGATGTCAGCACATTCGGGTATTTTTGATAACTCTGCCAATATTTTTGATTTTTGTGTCTGAGAATCGCGGCAATCCAAATCGTCAAAAACTAAAATCAAGTCGCATTTATTTGCTTCCGCTTTTAAGGCGATAGGCAATTCTTGCTTGATTTGCTCGATTAAGCTTTGACCTGTTCTTCCATAACTACCTGCTTTATTAGCTTTAGGGCCGGGTTTTTGACGAACTGGTGTTTTTCGTTCAAATCTACAGCCCGGAAAAGTTTTTTCTAAAAAAGGAAAGAATCCTCTAACCTCAGCCTCACCGCCACCAGAGAAAACCCACACTACCACGGCCATCCTCCAATAGTTGGATCGCCAACACGGTATAAGTCGCCCAATTGCCATCCCTCTTCAAGTTTTGGCTTCAGCAGTTCTTTTGAAAGAGATTTGACTGAGAAATACGTTCTGTTTTCGGGATAAAAACAAAGAACATTCTCTAAACGATCGGTAAAGTGATCTAAAAGGTCGGGACTATGCGTGGTAATAATTATCTGAGTTCTGGTGGCAGCTTTTTTAATCCACTCAGCTAAAATTGGCATCCACGAGACGTGCAATCCTAATTCAGGTTCATCAATGACTATCAAAGAAGGAAGGAGTGGAGAATGTAATATAGTTGCCCAACAAAGCATCCTGACAGTTCCATCCGACATTTCATTTAGGTAAAATGCTTCATCATCAATACCTTCAAAATACCATTCTACAGTGAGAGATAGGCGACCCGAAGGTAAAGCTCTAAGGCGACGAGTTTTTGGCAGGATGGACTTCATTGCCTCGTTAATGCTATCTTCAAAATTGATAGATTTTTGGTTTAAATTGTACAAGACTAAAGGCAGATTATCTCCCGAAGCAGATAGGTAAATATCACTTCCACCTATTTTAGGTTCTGCGGTTCTAATTAAACTCAAATTCATGTTATTGGCATTATAAAATTGCCATTTTGAAATAAATTCAATTAATTCTCTTCTAATTTTGTAAACAGGTATAATTTCTGGTGGTAAGAAAGTATATTCAAGCAGTGTCGGAATTGTCAACAAACCAAAAGAATTTGTAGGAATGTTATCTAAAGGTTCAAACTGAGCTGACTCTTGACCGGGAGACTTGTAAACAGATAAAACTCCTTGCCCTAATTCTCTGTTATGCAATTTATAGTAATAGAAAGGTGGCTGGCGGGAAGTTTCCTGCAAATCTTCTCCGCCATATAGATATTCTTCAGAGATGCTCGCCCTTACTTTTTGTCGATCGGTATAAAGTTTGAAATCAAGAATTGCGCTGTCTTTTTGAAGATTACCAGTTTGGTTAATTTGCGAAAAACAGCAAGCTATACTGACCTTCGCTGGACTTTCAACATTGACATCTAAAATTCTACCACCACCAATTTTAGAAACAGCATCCTCAAAACTACTCACGTCCCGATTTGCGTCAGGAATAGCTATTAGGCAATCTTTTAAAAATTTTAAACAACTGATGAAATTGCTTTTGCCTGAACCGTTTGAGCCTATAAATATATTAAGGTTGTTTAAATTTACAGATGGATCTAAGTGTAGATTTTTATAATTCTTGGTTGTCAAAAATCGAAGAATTGGTTGATTCATACGATCGCTCCGGTTATACTTCAGAAAGGTTAGGGCAGGCAAGATGCCTACCCTACAATAATTTAAAATTTGCACCTACAGCTAATAGCCGATCGCCAAATCTAAAATTTATCTAAAGATTAAAAGGTGAAAAATTAATTTTTCACCTTTTAACTCTCGACTTTCAAATTACCCGTTACTGAACAAACTTCTTGAATGCCAGAGTCACGTTGTGGCCGCCAAATCCAAAAGAATTCGACAGCGCCACATCAACTTTTAGATCGCGGCTTGTATGAGGAACATAGTCCAAATCGCACTCAGGATCGGGATTTTCCAGATTAATTGTCGGCGCGATTTTGTCATTGGCGATCGACATTACCGTCGCCACCGCCTCAATTCCCCCAGAACCGCCCAAAAGATGACCGGTCATTGACTTGGTAGAACTAATTGCTACTTTGTAAGCGTGGTCTCCCAAAGTCTGCTTAATCGCTTTTGTTTCAGTAGAATCGTTGGGAAGCGTGCTCGTGCCGTGAGCGTTGATATAGCTCACTTGATCCGGCGTCAAACCCCCATCCTTGAGCGCTAAAGCCATCGCGCGCGACGCACCGTTCCCCCCCGGTACCGGAGAAGTCATGTGATACGCATCGCAAGTTAAACCGTAGCCGACGATTTCTGCGTAAATCTTCGCGCCACGCGCCAGAGCGTGTTCCATTTCTTCTAGAATCAGAATGCCAGCACCTTCGCCGACGACAAAACCATCCCGATCGCGATCGAACGGACGAGAAGCATGAGTCGGGTCATCGTTGCGAGTCGAAAGCGCCCTCGCCGCAGCAAAACCTGCCACGCACAAAGGTGTCACCGCAGCTTCTGTACCGCCGCAAATCATGGCTTGGGCGTAACCCGCCTGAACTAAGCGAAACGCATCGCCCACGGCATTTGACCCGGCAGCGCAAGCCGTCACCGTGCAAGAGTTTGGCCCTTTAGCGCCCGTGTGAATCGCCGTCAGGCCCGCGGCCATATTCGCAATCATCATGGGAATCATAAACGGGCTGCATCGATCGGGGCCGCGATTCAGATAAATCTCTTGCTGGTCTTCTAAAACCTTCAGGCCGCCAATGCCAGTGCCAAGAATGACACCCACCTGTTCTGCGTTCAGGTCGTTAATCTCAAACTTCGCATCAGCAAGAGCTTGCTTGCTCGCTGACACCCCAAATTGAGCAAAGCGATCCATCCGCTTTGCTTCCTTGCGCTCTAAATAGTCGTGTGGGTCGTAACCCTTCACCTCTGCGGCAAAGCGGCAGTCGTGCCGCGACGGGTCGAATAAGGTGATCGGGCCTATACCATTCTTCCCGGCAAGCAACCCGTCCCAATATTCAGACAAGGTATTGCCGATCGGTGTAATCGCGCCGAGACCCGTGATAACAACGCGCTTACGCTCTAAATTTGTCATGATTTCTGTTTCAAAAAATTAAACACCCAGAACGCAGAACAAAAGAGGAGTTTCCAGTTTTCTAACTTCTCTCCTCTTAGGGGAAAAGACAGGTATTTTATGCTTTTGGAGCTGCAAGTTGGCTGCTGATGTAATCTACACAAGCTTGAACCGTAGTAATTCCTTCGGCTGCTTCGTCGGGAATTTCAATATCAAACTCTTCTTCCAAGGCCATTACCAGCTCTACTGTATCTAAGGAATCTGCTCCTAAATCGTTAGCAAAGTTGGCTTCGGGCTTGACTTCGCTCAGCTCGACTTCCAGTTGCTCTTTCACAATTTTCTGGACTCTAGTCAAAATATCGTCTTGGCTCATAACATCGTGTCCTCATTGGTTGCTGCGTATCTAATCTTATCCGAAAGGGGGATCGGCAGGACAAAGGCTGGCCGCTTTTCTAAGTGACACGGGCCAGGGACAATTGGGACACGGACGATCGCAGCAACCCTACGACTAAGGAAAAAACCCATAGCCCACAATCAATCATCTCGTTTAGCAACCTGATAACGTTGAGGAACCGGAATTTTGGGTCGATGGTGCGTCAATCGATTTTAGATTTTAGATTTTAGATTTTAGATTGAAGCATTGACTCCACGGATAAATTCGGAGGGCAAGTTTCTCGGATACAGGTTTTTTATTTCACCGGTCCTGAGTCTGCTTTCGGAATGAACCCGGGGGCTTGTATCCTGGATGCTTGATTGTCAGTCATCAACTCAAAATGCTTGAGAAAAGCTGACAATTGGCTCCTAGCTAGGCGGTGATACGTTAATTATAAAGAGGGAAAACTAAGCAGGAAGCCTCCAGACTTCGATCGCTCAAGTTTCTTGTCCCGAACCTTGTGTCCCCTGCAGAAACAATTATGCCATCCCCAAATCTCAAATATGCTTACTTTCCTGGTTGCGTTCCCCAAGGGGCGGCCCGTGAACTTTACCTGTCTACCCAAGCGCTGACTCAAGCCTTGGGGATTGAACTGGTGGAACTCAAAAAAGCTTCCTGCTGCGGTTCTGGCACTTTCAAGGAAGATTCGCAGTTACTCGAAGATACTGTCAACGCTCGCAATATTGCTTTGGCTGAGGAACTGAATCTGCCTTTGCTGACACATTGCAGCACTTGTCAAGGGGTAATCGGTCATGTGGACGATCGCCTCAAGGAATCTCAGAAAACCGATCCCAACTACATAGAAAAAGTCAACGGTTTACTGGAAAAACAAGGCTGTTCGCCTTACAAAGGCAGTACCGAGGTGAAACATCTGTTGTGGGCGATCGTTGCAGATTACGGGCTCGACGAGGTGCAGAAGCGAGTCACCCGCAAGCTTTCAGGTTTGAAGTGCGCGTCTTTTTACGGGTGCTATCTGCTGCGAGCTCAGGATAAGCTGCTTTACGATGACCCGCACCAACCGGAATCGATGGAAAATGTGTTTCGAGCGATCGGGGCCACTCCGGTTTACTATCGAGGCCGGACGCAGTGCTGTGGCTGGCCGTTGGCGAGTTATGCCACTAACCAATCTTTTCAGATGGCAGGCAAACATATTCAAGATGCTCTTGACAATGGCGCTGATTGTATGGTTACTCCTTGTCCGCTTTGTCATTTAAATTTGGATGCGCGGCAGCCGGAGGTGGAAAAAGTAATCGGGCGCAAGTTGGGTTTGCCCGTGTTGCATTTGTCGCAATTGGTGGCTTTGGCTTTGGGTGTGGAGCCAAAAAAACTAGGGATCGATCGACATATTGTGTCAACTAAGCCCGTGTTAGAAAAATTAGGCTTTTAGTCGATCGATTTGCGCGGGTTTGGAGTAAGAGCTTTAGTCCTTTCTCATCTTAAATCCAGGTTGGTAGTAAAGACTTTAGTCTTTTCTCAAATCAAATCCGGTTAGAGCGGAATTATAGGCGAGTGCTAGCGGGACGATAGATCGCGCTTATACACTCTTGAGTTGATAGAAGATACCGTCCACAATTTCAGTCCTGGACGCACACATACCAAAGAAACCGGGTTTTTTACCGAATCTGCGGGTCACAACCTTTGTTTTTTCGTAAAAAAACCCGGTTTCTGAGCCCCGGTGGGTAAGTCCTAAATTTGTCCTTTTGTCCCCAGAGGTGGTCTAGTCTTCTTCTTGTGGGGCAGCAATGGCGTTGCGGAGTTATCACTCGTTGTCGGTGAAGTTGCTCGACAATGCCATTTATTTCTGATCTTAGCTCGTCATCAGAGAGCCCAAATGGGTTCTTTAAGCTATTGACACCACCAAAATATGAAGCGGTCTAACGACGGGGGCTTCAGCGAACGGCGTTGCACGGTGGCTACACCACTGATAACCGATGCCTCAGTTCCGTTGCCAGCCCTTGTTAGACTGCGATTGCTAGACCGCATACCGTAGCCCGGATCTAGACTCAAAAGCAAGTGTGGGGCTGGTAGGTTAATATGCAAATCACAGAAATTGTATACAATTACACAAAATAGTTTTTTAAGACTTCCTAACTGCCTAGCTATTGACAAGGAGTAATCTCCAGGACGAGTTTTTCTTAGACATTTCCTGCCATAAGGCAGACAATTGATGTAGACTGAGATAATTCACTCAAAAAACCCAATATGTCCACATATGTACCACCAAGAATCGCTATTCAACGACTTGGAGTATGTTCAAAAACCCTTGAAAGGTGGGAAAAAGAAGGGAAAATCAAAGCATACCGAACGCCGTCAGGACAGCGACGATACGACTGCGACTCAGTTGTCAATATTCCATCTACTAAACCAACCATCCTCTACGCCAGAGTTAGCAGTCGAAGTCAAAAAGCCGACCTTATTCGACAGGCTGACTTTCTTCTGTCTCGCTACCCCGGATGTGAAATCATCCAAGACATCGGGAGTGGCCTCAACTTCAAAAGAAAAGGTCTTATCGCCCTATTGGAACACATTTACACGGGCGACATCGGAATGGTTGTCGTTGCCTCAAAAGATAGATTATGCCGGTTCGGATTCGATCTTATCTCATGGTTCGCGGAGCGGGGCGGGTGTAAGATTCTGGTTCTCAACAATAGTTCACTTAGTCCCGAAAGAGAAATGGTTGAAGATATACTCGCCATCATCCACGTCTTCAGTTGCCGATTGTACGGACTCAGAAAGTATAAAAAGCAAATCATTGAAGACTATGACGTACCGAGTTTACCCAAAGGGGGAGACGAAGAAAGTCTGGATGTTGAGAATTCACGCCAATCGCAAAGTGTATAACAATGCAATCGCTTACCTGAATCAGCATCAAGGAAAGTTCACCTACTACACTGTAGACAAAAAGACTAATCAGCCAGTCTCAAAAACTTCCGGTAAGCAAGCTTTTCGGAGTTACTGTAAAACTCGCTTGTTGCGAGATAATCCCGGAATGGTGCAAAGAATTGGGAATAGCACATAGTTTGGACAACGCCCTTTTCGAGGCTTATACAGCTTGGAAGAAAACCGACAAACAGCCAGCTCAGTTAGGTAAAGGAAAAAAGGCAAAACCCAATCCTTTAGTCGGATTGAAATTAGCTCGATTCAGGTCAATTCGAGCCCAAAAACAGACTATTCAGTTCGCTCCGGGTGACTATAAGAACGGTCATCTAATGCTCAATGCTAGCAAAGGTCTAGAAAAACCTCTCTGGACGGGGCAGGATTCCTGCTTAATCAACTATGACAAGGCAGTAGAAGTCACCTACAATAAGGGACGCTGGTTCGTAAATATGCCTATAGAGATGGACGTTCCAGAACCCAAAAATGGCGGCAATACCATCGCAGTCGACCCCGGACTGCGCTGTTTCCTGACTGGATTTGATGGCAATTCTTTTACTGAATTTGGAAAGCATGACTTTGGGAAGATTGCGCGATTGTGCCAGCATTTGGATAAGATGCAGTCAAAATTTGGATGCTCAAAGGGCGGTCAGTTTTCTCGATTGCGCTATCGGCTGAAACAAGCAATGGAGAAAGTTAGAACTAAAATCAAAAACCTGCGGTCGGAAATTCACAAGCAGGTAGCGAGCTATTTAGCACGGAATTACGATGTTATTTACCTACCTACTTTTGAAACTTCTCAAATGGTGGCAAGAGGTAGTCGCAAACTTAATTCCAAGTCGGCGAGGGCGATGATGACTTGGGCATTTTATCAGTTCTCGCAAACCTTAGAACATCTCTGTAATCGTTACGGTTCGAGATTGGTTAGAGTGACTGAGGAATATACTTCCAAAACTTGTACAAAATGCGGTCATATTCAGAGAAAGTTAGGTGGCTCTAAAACTTTTAGATGTCCCAACTGCGGTTATGAAATACCTCGCGATTTCAATGGCGCTTTAGGAATTTTTCTTAAAGCTTTGTGGGATACCACCATACTCTCAGACGTATCTGATGAGTGTGCTATATTCAGATTTTCGCCGATAGTCGGGATTGTCTGAATTAAAAGTATCAGTAAACAATGAAACGAAACCCAGTAAATCTCACACGTTCGGTATTCCTATGGGCAATGCTAGGAATCATTTGTGGTTTGTTTGGTGCAAGTTATTGGATATTTTTGTCTTACATGATGGTGGGATTTGAATATTTTAGTGGACATTCTCTACTAATCATCATGCCGCTTGCGGGTTTACTCATCGGTTTGCTCATTCATTGGCTGGGAAATCCTGGCGAAATAGGGTTGATTATTGACAATATTCATCTCAATGGTGGGCGGTTACCAATGAACGAGAATCCTTCGATGATTCTGTCGTCGCTAATCAGTATTGCAAGTGGAGGCAGTGCGGGTCCAGAAGCACCAATGGTGCAAGTCACAGGTTCAATTGGTACGTGGTTAGCCGATCGCTTTCAATTGCGCGGAGAGGCACTACGAACTTTGAGTATTGCTGGCATGGCATCTGGTTTTACAGTTTTGTTCGGTGCTCCTTTGGGTGGTACTTTTTTTGCTTTAGAAATCCTGCATCATCAGAATGTTGTGGAGTATTTTGAAGCAATCTTGCCTGCGGTAGTGGCAAGTTGTGCAAGTTACACCATTTTTGTAGCAATTACCCAGCTTGGAATAGGCCCTACCTGGCATTTTCCTCAATACAATGTGGACAGCCTTTATGACTTTGGCGCAGCGATTGCTTATGGAATCGTAGGTGCGCTCATGGGGTGGCTTTTTATCGCTATATTTCGCGGTGTAGGTCGCTTGTTTGATGCCATACCCAGTCCAATCTATGTGCGGACTACTTTAGCTGGGCTAGGACTTGGTGTTTTATCAGCTTTATTTCCGCTCACTCGTTTCTTTGGTGAACATCAAATTGAAAAAATTGTTGAGGGAAACTTTCCTGTGGAATTTCTCTTGATTTTAGTTATTGCTAAAGTGTTTGCCATTAGTACGACCGTAAATGGAGGCTGGCGGGGAGGGATTATCATCCCACTGTTTTTTATAGGAGCCTGTTTAGGAAAGGCAATCGCTATCATTAATCCCGCATCCAACGAGACTTTGGCAATGATTTGTGTAATGGCTGCTCTGAATTCAACAGTTACTCGAACTCCAATTAGTACAACTCTGCTACTGGCAAAATTGACAGGATTTAGCACTTTTACACCGATTCTCTTCGCTAGTCTCGTGGGCTTCTTCTTGGCTCCCCGATCTCCCTTCATTAGCTCACAGCGTAAAGTGGATTAACCAAACGGCTAGAATTCCTCTAATAGCTCGGTGTAGCGGTGAAAAATACGTGCAATTTGCGAGTGTCGAGTCTAAAGGCTTCTGCCATTACAAATGCACCAATGGCATCAAACAACATCTAGCCGTTGATACCAGTCAGCTTGCCGTTTTTGAGCCATTGCACAACAGCCAGTGTGTCCGATGAATGTGGCTTGATTGAAATGTTGAGTCACAACCTCGATTATTTTCACACTCTGACCCGTCAATATTCCGAAGATTACCATTCTGCAAGGGCAAGGGGTATCACCCGGATAAGATCATCAGAAAAATGGGTGAGAAACCCCGTCCTTCTAGGACGGCTTTACTTGAATTTTGCTAAGACCTTCTACTATTTCAGATGGGAGGTGCTAGACTGTGAAAGTAACGCCAAAGGTGAGCATGACACTAAAAGCCTTCAGTTACCGATTCTACCCCACGCCGGAACAAGAAAGTTTGTTGCGACGCACACTGGGTTGTACTCGTTTGGTTTACAACCGTGCATTAGCTGCAAGAACTGAAGCCTGGTACAAAGACCAGAAACGGGTAGGGTACGCTGAAACCTCTTCAATGCTAACCGAATGGAAGAAAACGGAAGAACTTGATTTTCTTAATGAAGTTAGCTGTGTACCATTGCAGCAATGCTTGCGCCACCTGCAAACTGCCCTGAGCAACTTCTTTGACGGGCGGGCAAAATACCCCAACTTCAAAAAGAAACGCAATGGTGGCAGTGCTGAGTTCACCAAATCTGCTTTTAAGTTAAAAAACGGACAGGTCTACCTAGCAAAATGCACTCAAGCGTTGCCTATTCGCTGGAGTCGGATGCTGCCTGTCGGTGCGACACCATCAACGATTACGGTGAAGCTTTCACCATCTGGTAGATGGTCAGTCTCTCTGTTGGTAGATGTTGAAATTGAAGCACTACCTGTGTCAGACAGTCAAGTCGGCATCGACTTGGGAATTGCGAGTTTACTCACTCTGGACACTGGTGAAAAGATTGCTAATCCCAAAGGATTTAAGGCAAAGTATCGAAAGCTCAGGAGAGCGCAGAAATCTTTAAGTCGAAAGCAGAAAGGGTCTAACAACCGTCACAAAGCACGGCTTAAAGTAGCGAGAGTGCATCAAGAAATTACTGATGCCAGAAAAGATAACCTTCACAAGTTAACGACTCGATTGGTGCGCGAAAACCAAAGGATTGCCATTGAGGATTTAGCTGTGAAGAACATGGTTAAAAATCGGAAACTAGCTGTTGCCATAAGTGACGCAAGTTGGGGTGAATTGGTCAGGCAACTTGAATACAAGTGCAACTGATACGGTCGCACTTTAATCAAAATTGACCGATGGTTTCCGAGTTCAAAACGGTGTGGCAATTGCGGTCACATCGTTGAAAAGATGGCGTTAAATATCCGGGAATGGGATTGTCCTAAGTGCCGGACTCACCATGACCGAGACATCAATGCGGCAAGGAATATTTTGGCGGCAGGGCTTGCCGTGTCAGTCTGTGGAGCGACCGTAAGACCCGAACAGAGTAAATCTGTTAAGGCTGGTGCGAAACCCCGTCAGGGACAGAAGCAGAAACCCAAGCAGTGATGTTTGGGAATCCCCGCCCTAAAAGTGCGGGGAGGATGTCAACAGGCTGATGCTCAAACGGTTGGCGAATGATATAGAGCCCAAATGGGTTCTATCAGAGTCCCACCGTGAATAACTGTGAAGTTTTGTCGCTTTTTCGCGAAGTGCTTCCAGGCACTGCGGTAGACTAACCTTTAATTCTCTGTGCAGGCTATAGCGGTGGCACCTCGCCGTCAAATCTGTTCACTCGCAGAGGCAGCAAATTTTTAGTGACTCGTTGGGAGCCTTTATTCAATGTCTCATTCAGTCAAAATTTACGATACTTGCATCGGCTGCACTCAATGCGTCCGCGCTTGTCCGACTGACGTTTTGGAGATGGTGCCCTGGGATGGCTGCAAAGCAGCTCAGATTGCCTCATCTCCCCGCACCGAAGACTGTGTAGGCTGCAAGCGGTGCGAAACTGCTTGTCCCACCGATTTTCTGAGCATCCGGGTTTACCTGGGAGCAGAAACCACTCGCAGTATGGGTCTAGCTTACTAAAAATCGATCGACACGCCGATCGAATTACGGGCACAAAAGAGGGGGCAATTTAATCGCCCCCTCTTTTTTTGTCGCGGAATCTGCATTCTGGGGCCGGAAGAAGGTAAAAATGATAAAACTTAAGTTTTATTGCGATCGCTAAGCAGGAGTAGTACGTTAAATGTGCGGAATCGTTGGCTATATCGGCACGCAAGCAGCAAGCGAGATTTTGCTAGCAGGATTGGAGAAACTAGAATACCGGGGCTACGATTCAGCGGGCCTCGCTACCATCTCCGAAGGAGAAATTACCTGCATCCGAGCAAAGGGCAAATTGCACAGCCTCCGGGAAAAGCTAGCAGAGATAGACTCTCTGGCTCCCATCGGCATCGGACACACCCGCTGGGCCACTCACGGCAAGCCTGAAGAATATAACGCTCACCCTCACCTAGATAATAGCGGGCGAATTGCGGTAGTTCAAAATGGAATTGTCGAAAATTATCGCGAGTTGCGGAAAGAATTGAAAGCGAAGGGACATAAATTTGTTTCGGATACCGATACAGAAGTTATCCCTCATTTAATAGCTGAATTTTTGAAAGAAGCAAGAAGGGAGAAGGAAGAAGAAAAAGATAAAAAAACAGAAAAAATTGCTGATTTATCGTTTTTGGAAACCGTTTTAAAGGCGGTAAACAAATTAGAAGGAGCTTTTGCGATCGCCGTTATCTGTGCAGATTTTCCAGAGGAAATAATTGTCGCCAGACAGCAAGCTCCTTTGGTGATTGGGTTTGGTGCTGGTGAATTTTTCTGCGCTTCCGATACGCCGGCCTTAGTATCTCACACCCGCACTGTTTTGTCCTTAGAAAATGGCGAATTGGCAAGACTGACTTCGATGGGAGTGGAAGTTTACAGCTTTGCAGGGGAAAGGCTGAAAAAAAGCCCGCGCATCCTTGGTTGGAGTCCGGTTTTAGTCGAAAAACAAGGCTTCAAACACTTCATGCACAAGGAGATTTACGAACAGCCAGCCGTAGTCCGAGCTTGTTTGGAGGCTTATTTAGACAGCGATTGGCAGCCAGGAAATCCGCGCTCTCCCATCAATCTCAATTTGCCCAAGGAACTTTGCGCTGATGTCGAACAAGTTTCCATTCTCGCCTGCGGAACGAGCTGGCACGCCTCGCTAATCGGCAAATATTTGTTGGAACAATTAGCTAATATTCCGACTGCGGTGCAGTACGCTTCTGAGTACCGCTACGCACCGGCACCGCTGACAGCAAATACTTTAACTATTGGGGTAACTCAGTCGGGAGAAACGGCGGACACGCTGGCTGCTTTGGGGATGGAACAGCAGCGCCGCGCGGGTTTTACTGATAAATTCCGGGCGAGAATGTTAGGCATTACTAACAGAACCGAAAGTTCGATCGCCCACATGATGCCGCAGGTAATCAACACCCACGCTGGTATAGAAATCGGCGTTGCTGCGACTAAAACTTTTGTCACTCAGTTGATGGCATTCTATTTCTTAGCTTTGGATTTGGCGCACCAGCGGCAAACAATCAGCACTGAGAGATTGGCAGAAATTATTACTGGTTTGCGCCAGTTGCCAGCGGAAATTGAGAAGTTTTTGGAGATTCAAGAACAGTATGTGGAGGAATTGTCTCACCAGTTTACAGACACCCAAGATTTTATCTTTTTGGGGCGGGGAATTAATTTTCCGATTGCTTTGGAAGGGGCGCTGAAACTGAAGGAAATTAGCTACATTCACGCCGAAGGATATCCGGCGGGAGAGATGAAACACGGCCCGATCGCCCTTTTGGATGCGAAAGTGCCTGTAGTGGCGATCGCCATGCCAGGAAGCGTCTACGAAAAAGTGCTTTCCAACGCTCAAGAAGCCAAGGCCCGCGACGCCCGTTTAATTGGCGTTACGCCGAAGCAAGGTGTGGCGGAAGCCGAGATTTTTGACCACGTTTTGCCCGTGCCTTTGGTGGATGAATTGTTGTCACCGATTGTGACAGTGATTCCGCTGCAATTGTTGGCTTATCACATTGCGGCGCGTCGGGGTTTGGATGTGGATCAGCCGCGCAATTTGGCGAAGTCGGTGACGGTAGAATAAAGGAAGTCATTAGTCAGTAGTCATTAGTCAGTAGTTGGTTGTTGGTTGTTGGTTGTTGGTTGTTCGTTCTAATAACCAATAACCTATGCCCGATGCGCGATACCCGATGCCCGATGCCCGATGCCCGATGCCCGATGCCCGATGCCCGATACCCGATGCCCGATGCCCGATGCCCGATGCCCGATGCCCGATGCCCGATGCCCGATGCCCGATGCCCTATTCCCTCTGGCTGACTCCGCAAATTGCGGCTAACAGCAACCAGCTTGTAGTATTGAGTCGAAAATCAAACAGCGTCACATCTACAGTGTTAAAAAGCGTACAGGCGACGAAGGCTAATAAATAACTGAAAAAAATTAGGCGATCGGCCGCTCTTACATCTTGACAAACAACCTGATTTTTGCTATTAATTATAGATTTTGGATTGAACAATAAAGCATTTTCCGCTACTTCCTGTGTTGCTATTTGCTCGTGTTTGATATCTGCAGAAAAAAGCGGCCAATTCGCCAGCAGCAAAACACCCCTAGCCAAAACCCAACCAACTAAACCCAACAACAAAAGCGTTGCGGGTATCCCCGTTTCCGCAGTCAACATCAGTATCAAACTGTGAGGATGACCAAGCCATTCTTGCATCTGAGCTTGATAGAGAGGCGTAAAATTTCGCAATCCCCAACCAGTCCAAGGACGCTGCTGAGTCATCGACCAAGCAAATTCCCACTGAGTAGTTCTCAAAGTAGCTGTCGGCCGATTTGGGAACATTTCGTCGGTGAGTCTAGCCCAGAAAAAAGCCGGAACAATTCTTCGTAAAGATTGCCGCAGTGGTTCCGGGCCAAAGGCAGACAAAAAAACTGTGCTAGCTACACTAAAAACCGCAGCTAATAATTTTTTATAACCCGCATAAAATGCAAAAGCCAAAACTGCCAAAACTGCCAGACCCCAAGCATTGCGAGAATTAGTAAAAATCAAAGCAACAGCATTTCCGATCACTGCCAAACTTAAAAATAGGAATTGGGAATTGGGAATTGGGAATTGGGAATTGGTAAGTGGTGACGACTGACAACTGCCAACTGACAACTGACAACTGCCTTCTTCCATCCACAGTCCCAGTGCTAAAGTAAAAGCAATTGTCAGATAGCAAGCTAAAATATTAGCGTACATAAATACAGAAGCCATGCGGCCGGGGGGATTGCCTTTGGGTTCGAGTACCCAGCCAAAAACAGGCTGCAATTGATCGATGCCACTCCAACCTAAAAATTGCTGTCCCAGGCCTAAAATTATCACTGGGATTGAACTAATTACAATCACCCAAGACAATTGCCGCAATTGAGGCAGAGTTTGAATTAAACTGCTAAAAGCGGCAAACAATATAAAGAACGGCAAGAAATTGTACAACCCTATAAAAGCCTCGATGCGGTTGTGGGCAAAAACCGCTGTGATGACTAGCAGCGCGCTTAGAATTGCGAATCCTCGATTCAACGGGCGGCGACTAATTTGACGGAACTTTTGCTTCCAAGTGCCGGCCAATCCCAGGAATAAACCTAAAGCTCCCAAAATGGGAATTAAGGGAAAAATTAGCATCCCCACTTGGGCGAAATTCCAAGGAATTTGCAGGCGGGGATCGGGATGTTTTTGGAGGCGAGACTTGAGATTTTCGGCTGTCTGTTTGGCAGCTAATTTCAACCGATTTTTGATATTCACCCACACTCCCAATCTCAAATCTAAAATCTACAATTTACCATCGTTAAGCTAGTTCCCAAACGCATTCCGATCGCGTCAGGCGTATTTGAGCTAGGGCAAAAATGGTCGGGATAATGCGGCCGTAGTTCGTGGAAATTGATCGCCAACCCAAATCCGCTAAAAACCAAGTCCACATCACCGGGCCGACTAACGAAAATACGCTCCGCGTTGCACCGTAACGAGCCGCACTCACCGCCATACCGCGCCGCGCCGTCTGAATGGCGACATAATTTTGAAACTGGGTTGCTGCAGTTGCAGTGCCTGCAAGCACTCCTTGTTTTGCCATTTGATAGGTGGCAAAATGCAGCGCAAATTGATTGGCCATTAGTTTAAGCAGCATTGGTTTTAAGATGGAACTAACAGCTAAAGCGCTGCCGCCTTTGAACAGTAAACCCAGCGGGTCTTTTTCAGCAGAAATTGGCAGGGGTTCTGAGAGTTTAGAATCAACGATCGCTCGCTGTACGCGCAGTGTCAGCGCTTGCTGTTCATCTGCAGGTAAACGCTTCCACGCGCGGCCCATTAAGTGCAGAAATACTTCTGCCTCTAAGTCGGTGGTTGACAACTGTCTGGGATAAGGGATTTTGAGATAGCGACAAACTTGAATTAGTGCTTGTCTGTAAGTTACTTGTTGGGTTCGCCCTCTGAGTACCGTCAACCCGTCGGCTGCAAGATAGCGAAACCGCTGTTCTACGGCGTCGAGCCATGCTTCGCGATCGCGACTTTGTACATCTATCGGTGCGGGGGTTTGCACGTAATCTAAAGGGTTAAACTTGCGGCTGAACAGAAGTTCTGTTAGTTGCTGCAATTCTTCTTCTGTTGTCAATTCGAGTGCTGCTCTGAGTTCGTCCAAAATTTTGCCCTCCCCTATGCGATTTTAGATTTTAGATTTTAGATTTTAGATGACGGCTGGTTGACAACCATTAGGATTTAGGATTTACCTACAGTGGCATTTTTTGATCTGGTCTTAATCATGGATTCGTGCTGTCCTTTATTCTACTACTTGGTGCAGGGCGATGGCGTCGGGTCATCGCCCGTGCTACGGCTCTTTTGAGTCATCGGTAAGGTACAAATTCAGCTCGCAGCCTTTAAGCTGATGTTTAGATTCACAAGGCTGACCGAAAGCATCCAGGATACAAGCCGCCGGATTCATCCGTCCAGAAATAAAAAACCTGTATCCGATGAAACTTGCCCCCCCAATTTATCCGTGGGGTCAATGCTTCAATCTAAAATCTAAAATCTAAAATCTAAAATCGATTGACTGATTGATTATGTTCGATGTTGCGGTGATTGGTGCGGGTATGGCGGGGCTGAGTTGCGCTCAACGGTTGCGTCAAGCTGGTTATTCTGTGGCTGTTGTTGAGAAATCTCGCGGCGCGGGGGGACGTGTTGCTACCCGCCGCCTACAGGGTACTAGGGCCGATCACGGGGCGCGGTATCTGGAACCGCAGGGGGATGCGGTGCAGGGGTTAATTGAGGTTTTGGTCGATCGGGATATCCTCAAACTCTGGACGGATAGTGTGGGAGAATTCCGACAAGGAGAAATGTTCTCTATTCCTAGTTCTTGCTATGTCGCACCTGCGGGTATGAATGCGATCGGTAAGTATCTGGCGGAGGGGGTAGAAATTTGGTTTGGCCGCCGCGTACAAGCTATTTCTAGTACCACAGATAACCAAATCTGGCATCTTTCCCTAGAAGTTACTGATGACAATTTACAGACGCCTCAAGAATTGATTGCTAAGGCTGTTGTAGTAGCAATTCCGGCTCCTCAAGCTTTAATGTTTTTGAATTCGGAAATCGGTTTGAAATCTGATTTTCTTGACAAATTGCGTTCTGTGGAGTACGAACCTTGCTTTACGGTTATGGCTGGCTATCCTGCGGCAAAACAGCAAGATTTGAGCAATCTAAATCCGCCGTGGAAAGCTGTTTCTTTTCCCGATAATTCTGATTTAGCTTGGGTTGGTTTGGACAGCAGCAAACGGCTCGATCCGCAGCAGCCGGTGTTTGTGGTTCACAGCAGCGCAAATTTTGCAGAACGCTATTTAGAAGCTGCTGATTTGGAAACTGTCGGTCATGAATTGCTCGATCGCACTTCTGAATATTTAATGCCTTGGCTGAAACAGCCGGAATGGTTGCAGGTTCACCGCTGGCGCTATGCTTTTTGTCGAAATCCTTTGCCTGTTTCTTGTTTGGCGGCGGAGGGGACTTTGCCGCTGGTTTGTGCGGGGGATTTGTGCGGGGAAGGTCAAATAGAGGGTGCTTTGCGCTCGGGTTTGGCGGCGGCTAATTGGGTGAATTCTCAGTTGCAGGATTTGCCGTTAGATTCAAGCCTAAATTGGTAATATGGCTACAAGTAATGTATTGATTTTACCTCTAACGCTATGATTGCCATCCCGTCTGGGTTTAGCCCCGAAGATTACCTTGCCCTCGAACGTGATAATACCGTCCGGCATGAATAACGAATGTCAGGAAGAAAGAATAAGGAAGTTCGGCAACGGATTGTGTCACGGATGTAACCGATGTCAGGAAGAAGGAAGAAGGAAAAAGGAAGAAAGAAGAGGGAAGAAGGAAGAAGGAAGAAGGGAAATGCAATTAAAGCAATGGTTTCAGTAGTTAAGAACGTCGCCTGGAATCGGGCGCGGTTGCTACTTCTTCCTTCTTTTTTCGGCTAGAGTTATGAAAAATTAATCTAACGACATACAACAAAATGGAATAATGGTGTGAACTCCCACTTTTCCCAATTGTTACTTTTGTGCTGTTTCCTGTTTTTCTAAGTCTTGTTCTTGCATCTGCAATAACTCGGGAACTGTTACGAAACTGTACCCTTCCTTTCTCAATCGAGCAATAATATCAGGTAAAGCTTTTACAGTTCTCGCTCGATTTCCGCCACCGTCGTGCATCAGCACAATGCCACCGGAATTGGCCTGCCTCATCACGTTGTCTATCAAAGATTCCGTAAGAGTGCGCCAATCAAAAGAATCAGCAGACCACATCACAACTGCATAATTTTTCTTTTGAGCGTAAGCTGCCAATCCATTGTTTAAAATGCCTCCTGGCGGGCGGAACATCGATGTTTGGATGCCGGTCAACTCCTCAATTAAGGATGAAGTGCGATCGATCTCGCGAGCGGCACCGTCTTCGTTATACTGAAGGTATTGGTGGTTCCAAGTGTGATTGCCGATCGCGTGACCGGCTGCTGCGACCTGTTTGCCAATTTCGGGAGAATTGTGCAGGTATCTTCCTACCCAGAAGAATGTAGCCTTAATATTATTTTCCTTGAGAATATCTAGGATTTGTGTAGTTGTTTTCGGCCAGGGGCCGTCGTCAAATGTCAGGGCGATCGCCTTGTGCTGGGAGTCGAGTTTCGCGTGATTAATGGTTGTACCTTGAATCTGATCCGGTACGGCTGATTGAAATCGGATTGCCTGCACTTGGGCTAGAGCATTTTGGGAAAATTCTACTCGACGGGCGATCGCCTCGGAGAACTTATTAATATTGGACATCGGCTGTTGTTCTTGCGACTGGGATACGGCCAAGACTTGCGCCTGAATCGGTTCCAAGGGCTGATTGGCCCGCAAGTTAATCGGCCATGTCACACCCAGCAAAAAACTTCCTGTTGCTGCCATAAAAGCAACTATTAAAGTTTTTCGCCGCCTCCACAGCAGTTTCAATTTTGTCACGTCATTCTCTCCTTCACACGTTATACAGTTAATTTGAGATTTTATGTTGATATCAAGTTAATCCACTTAAGAGGATAATCTTAAATTGGACTGCCCGTAAAAATGCTACTGGAAATAACCGATCGTGGGGAAGTCCGTCAGGATAAAAAAATTTAAGGTTTGTGCGCCAGAAATCCCCTAACCCATGAAAACGCGGGATGGTGGAACTTTTTCCCCAGCCAGGGGGACGGCGCTCAAATCGGATTAATGGCACGATATTCTCAGGGACTCAGCCCGCATCTGCCCGCGTCCCTACCTGACACTGCAAGTTGGTTTAACGTGAGATGTTGCACCATTGTCAATAAGCTTTTTAGGAACAGGCTTTTCGGCCTGTTCCACAAGAAAATCTACTCTTTGTGGAACAGGCCGAAAAGCCTGTTAAGCGAGAATAGTGCAAGATGTGAGTTTAACCTGAGATGTTGCACTATTGTCAATAAGCTTTTTAGGAACAGGCTCTTCGGCCTGTTCCACAAGAAAATTCACTCTTTGTGGAACAGGCCGAAAAGCCTGTTAAGCGAGAATAGTGCAAGATGTGAGGTTAACCGGATTTGAGATGAGGGCGATCGCCCGCCCGCCACTCCTAAAATTAACTTTTAGGGTCGATTCTCTCTTTGTACAAGCCGACAATCCGATCGATAACTTCAGCAACAGTCAGATTGTCTGTTTGAATTTCCACAGCATCGGCCGCTTTACGCAAAGGTGCAACCTCGCGGGTGCTGTCTTTTTCGTCTCGCAGGGCGATGTCTTGTTCCAATTGGGCCAAGCTAATATTAGCCCGATCGCTATCTTTAAGTTCTAACAGCCGCCGGCGCGATCGCTCTTGTACCGAAGCCGTCAAAAAAATCTTAAGTTCCGCATCGGGAAACACGTTAGTGCCGATATCGCGGCCTTCTGCTATAATTCCGCCTTTTGTGCCGCAGCGCCGCTGTTCCTCCACCAGAAACTGCCGCACGGCGGGAATCGCCGCCATTTCCGAGACGCGGGATGTCACTTCCAAACTGCGAATTGCCTCGGTTACGTCTTCGCCGTTAATCTTCAACATCTTTGATGCGGGATCGAGGTTGTATTCCAAATAACTGGAACTGATTAATTCGGCGATCGCGCATTCGTCGGAAATCGGCGTGTCTGTTTTCAATGCCAGCCAAGTCAGCGCCCGATACATCGCGCCGGTATCCAGATAAAACAAGTTCAAAGCTGTTGCTGCAAGGCGAGTGACGGTAGATTTGCCTGCTCCCGCCGGGCCGTCGATCGCCACAATGGGCCGGCGATTCCTGAGAATTATATTGTCAATCAAGCGAGTAGAGCCAACTCTGGCGGCCACGGCTAAAAGTCCCGCTGTTTCCACAACCTGCAAGGGCGTCAAAGTGTGGGGATCGACGATTTCGGCGTATTCGAGCTTGACTGCGGGTTCTTCTGCGACTGCTGCGTGGGCTGCTGCGAGTGCGGCTGCTGCGGTGCGATCCCCTGAAGCAAAAGTTTTCGAGGCTTGTTGCAGCGCGCGGTAGAGTACGGAGGCTTGCTGTTTTTGCTCTACTGTTAAATACTGATTGCGAGAACTCATTGCCAGTCCCGACTCTTCGCGGACGATCGGACAAGCGACAATCTCTACAGGCAAGTTAAAATCCAAGACCAGCTTCCGAATAATTGCTAGCTGCTGGGCGTCTTTTTGACCGAAATAAGCTTTTGTCGGCTGCACCAAACTCAAAAGTTTAGTAACTATTGCCGCGACGCCCTGAAAATGACCGGGCCTTGCTTTGCCGCACAAAACCGATGTCATCGCCGGTGGCGGCACTACTTGGGTTAAGGATGAAAGGTGAATCTCTATCTGTTTTTGGGCGGTTTGCTCTGTTTCTGTACGCTCGACGGCTTGGTTGCCGAACATTTCGGTTGCTGAGGGAGCAAATATGGCATCAACGCCAGCTTGTTCGCACAACAGCCGGTCTTGCTCGATATTCCGAGGATAATCTTGAAAATCTTCTGTGGGGCCAAATTGCAGCGGGTTGACAAAAATGCTGACCAGGGCGATCGCATTTTCTTGCCTTGCCCGCTGGATCAAGCTCAGATGCCCTGCGTGCAAAGCTCCCATCGTCGGCACCAAACCGACTGTCAAATGAGGTGCAGCAGACTTTTGTAAATTTAAGTAGCAGCGAAGTGCTGCAATGGTAGTAAACAGGCGCACCGGTAGAATCTCCTGAAGGCATTCGGCAGAATGCAGAGTTTATTTGTCAGAATTTGTTCGAGTTGACATCTTGCACCATCTTCAAGAACAGGCTTTCCGGCCTGTTCCACAAAGAATAGTGCAAGATGTCAGTTTTATCTCACATCTTGCACCATTCTCAATTAGTTGTTTAGGAACAGGCTTTTCGGCCTGTTCCACAAGAAAACTCATTCTTTGTGGAACGGGCCGGAGAGCCCGTTCTTGACAATGGTGCAAGATGTCAGTTTTATTCTACTTTCTGCTTTCTACACTTCGGATAACTTTTGTATTCTGCCTGAGAGTAGCCTTCAGCGTCCAACAGTTGTTTGCTGCTGCGGTTCGATCACTTCGATTTCCACTCTGGCAACGCCACTGCTGATCATTCCTAGCACGCTGGCGGCGCCGGCGGACAAGTCAATGAGCCGATCGCCCACATAGGGGCCGCGGTCATTAATGCGGACGACCACAGTGCGGCCGTTGTCGAGATTTCTCACCATGACTCTCGTTCCAAAAGGCAAATTTGGGTGGGCTGCGGTCATATCATTTTGGTTGAAACGCTCGCCGCTGGCGCTGAGGTTGCCGTTAAATCCTGGGCCGTACCAGGAAGCCCAGCCGCTGAGGCGCACTTGAACTGGGCCCATAGACAGCACGGGGGGTTCTGGTTGGGGTTTGCCTGCGACTTCTTCCAGGGGTGGGGCGTTGCCCAGAAGTCGCCGGAGGCGATTGGTTGCTTGCAGGGCGTCTCGGCTAAAGTTGCTGGTGGTGTCGGGGAGGATGGTTTCGGCGTTGATGTTTACCAACTCCTCGCCGTTTGCCTGGATAATGTAGCGATCGCCTTTTTCCCACTTAACGGTAATGCTGTTGGGATCGATGTTGTTGCGGGCTAGCTGATTGAGTCTTGCTGCTAAGCTTGATGCCCGCCAAATGGGATCGGGTTCTTGGTTGCTAGAGTTGCTGGCAAGGTTTCCGACTTTGGGATTTTCTCTTGCGCCCGCTACTTTTGACGGACTGCTAGGACGGGCTTGGCTGTTGCCCGTTTCTCCCAAAGGCGTGTTTGTTTCCGGACTGGCGTTGAGAAAGGTGATGACTGGAATGTTTCGCACGTAGACTGTCGCTGCTTGTCGCCCGCCTAAGTTGTGGGGCTGAATTTTGGCGATCGAGTCTCGGGCAATTTCAGCTCTTGCTTGATACTGATACTGTCCGACTTTTTGCGCTTCGACCCGAGTAGCGTTTAACTGCCGGGACGGTTGGGTGGCAATTACTTGCTCGGACTGAGAGTTTTGGTTGTCGGCACCTGTTGCTTGTGCGTGACAAGAGGATGCCGTTCCTACCACAGGAACTAACAGGACAGCGAGTAGACCACCAACAAATTTTTCCTTCATACGTCCATTTTTGTGAATAGCCATTGCCAACCGAGATTGGAGGATTGGCCGTTTGGCGACAGGCGTCAAGGATTTCTCTCTTGCCCTTCGCCATTCCCCCGTGAGTCAAAGCAAAGTATCCGGGTGCGTTTTTGCTTTAATGCTTCCGCCCCAAAAAAATTTGGCGGAAACTTCCCTGACACTTGACAACTCATACTCGATCCGCAATTTGTGTGTTGTTCACGAACTGCAACAGACTACCACAAACTTTTGCGGTTGGGGATCGCTGCGATCGCGCTTTTCACCAAATCTTCATCAAATTTTCTCAAAACCCTCTATCATAAAACCCTTTAGTTCCAGTGCTTACAGCCGTTTCAGTCTTTACGGAAAAATTTACAAAAATTTACAAAAATTTAGTGTATTTTGTGGGCTGCCGAATGGCTAGTCTTAAAAAAGCTGTTTGTCAACTGTTATGGGAATAAACTAAAAATTAGAAGAAATCGATTTGGCGGACTTATGGATTATCGAGAAGCAGGTGTGGATGTTGAGGCGGGCAGAGCTTTTGTCTCGCGCATCGGGAGTATGGTCAAGAGCACGCACCGATCGGGAGTTTTGGGCGGATTCGGCGGGTTTAGCGGGTTTTTCAGCGTCCCGGAGGGTTTAAAAGAGCCGGTGATGGTTTCGGGGACGGACGGCGTTGGGACTAAGTTGAAATTGGCCCACAATCTCGATCGGCACGACACCGTAGGTATCGACTTGGTGGCGATGTGCGTCAACGACGTGCTGACATCCGGGGCCGAACCCCTCTTTTTTCTCGATTATTTGGCCACGGGAAAGTTAAATCCCGAACAATTAGCTGCGGTGGTGGCCGGCATTGCTGACGGTTGCAAGCAAGCGGGCTGTGCTTTGCTCGGAGGGGAAACGGCAGAAATGCCCGGTTTTTACCAAGCGGGTGAGTACGATTTGGCGGGGTTTTGTGTGGGTATTGTGGAAAAGAGCAAATTGTTGGACGGTTCGCGGGTGCAGGTGGGAGATGTGGCTGTGGGGCTGGCAAGTTCGGGCGTGCACAGCAACGGTTTTAGTTTGGTGAGAAAAATTGCGGGCGATCTCGGTTTTGATTGGCATTCTCAACCAGAAAAATTGGGCGGCAAAAGTTTAGGCGAAGTCCTCCTAACTCCGACTAAAATTTATGTGAAACCAGTCCTCGAAGCAATTAAGAGCGGTTTAGAAATTCACGGCATGGCTCACATTACGGGCGGCGGTTTGCCGGAAAATTTGCCCCGCTGTTTGGGAGTTAATCAATCTGTGAAAATTGACAGCAATAGCTGGCAAAATTTGCCAATTTTCCAGTGGATTGCTGAAGCGGGCCAAGTTGCTACAGCAGATATGTTCAATACTTTTAATATGGGGATTGGGTTTGTGCTGTTGCTTGATTCCAGGGAAGTAGAACAGGCTGTTAAATGGTTTGAGTCTCAGGGAATTGGTGCTTGGGCGATCGGGGAAGTAATTGAGGGGAAAGGAGAATTGATAATGGGTAACGGGTAATGGGTAATTAGTAAGAAGCAATCGCCGAGGTGAAGATTGCTTAGCTTTGTTCTATGCACTAACAGACAATCTCAACCTGCCTTCATCTGTGTATATCTGCGGTTAAATTTATAATTTTGAAAGTAACCGCAGAGGACGCAGAGGAGATAGAGAAAAAGGAATTCACAACAGATGACTGGTTGCTACAATTTTTAATGAAATTGAAAAAAGCTATTGTGCTTTTAAATACGGTATAATTCAAAATTACTTCCGTGAATTAATATAAAAGCTTTCGCCAAACGTTTAAATTAATTGAAGATCTATACTATTTATTACATCGACTATGAAATGAAGGATTGTTAATTGTTGAAGGGAGAAACGATCACAAACCAAGGTAATGTTTGTATCACAGTTTAAATAAAAAATAGCTTATTAGGCTTGTACCTGACTCAAATTTTCCAAAAAGTCCTGCACAACTAGATCCGGTTGTTCGCTGCATCGGGTAGGATCGTAATGTTTGACAAGACAGATGCCCGAATCTCTCAAAAGTTGATCGCACATTTCATCTTCTGTTGCGTTTGGATGGGATGATGCACGGTCAATTTTCAGTATCCCTAGCTTGTTTTGGTGGAAGATCAGAAAGTCAGCTTGTTGGTTTTGTCTCCCTGCGGGTGTTGCGAGTCGCAGTTGGGAGTTGGGGATGAAGAGAGTGGAAGTGCGATCGAGTATTTCGGCAATTTTCACTTGTGCGTCGGAGTGAAAGCGAAAACCATTCCAGTTAATTTCGTTTTCTGAGCCAGGCTGAGTTTCCTGATTTTGTTCATCTTCAATATCTGTGAATTCTTCAGATGATGCTGTGTTGTCATCCGGTGCGATCGATCCTTTGTAGTCAGCTTGAGACAAATCTGTTTCAATGAAGTTAGCAACTACTCTAGCTCCATTTAAGTTCGCACCACTTAGATTTGCACCGCTGAGGTTAACTTCGATCGTCAAATTTCGCTGTAAATTCACTTTGTGTCGTCGCGTGTATCGCTTTAAGACTGACTGAATATTATCTTTTTTGACTTTCTCTCCAAAGGCTTCAGATAGTTGTTTCCAGAGCTTAGCACCAGCATCTTTGATATAATCTGAGTCATAGCCTGCGCTTTTAGCAATTTCTATATAAGACAGTCCATCCCAAGATTGCCGAAACACTAGCTCTTGAACTTTATTGAGACTTTCGTAGTCTAGTACACTTTCTACAAGTGTTATTGCTTCCTCAACTGTCATTTGTTAAACTCCCTAAACAATGAAACGTTCATGTTGGCGTAACAGTTAGCGACACCCCTATAGATGAAATCCATCGTCAGATATAGATTTTACTGCAATTAGTCAAGAATATTACTTTTTTATTACTTTTTTATTACTTTTTTATTACTTTTCCCACTGTTAAAGCTCATATAGATTCGTTATGGTGTTAATAATTTAAACGAGGAAAGTTCCATGATTGCTGTAGTTGACCCAATTAGTCTCATGGTTATTGGTTCTGTTGTTGGAGCTATAGCTGGTGGTGTGCGGGGTGCGGCAAAAGACACTAAAGATCCTGTTAAAGGAGCTTTGAAAGGAGCTGCAACAGGTGCTATTATTGGGGGTACTTGCGGATTAGCAGGTCAGCAGCCTCCCAAGCAGTCCTAGATATAGTCTTTGGGATTGCGTTAAATACTTGTAGCTAATCACACTATGGAGGTTTTATGATCGCGATAATTGACCCTATTACCGCTACTATAGTCCTCTCTGCCATAGCAGGAGCAGTAGTTGGACAGAAAGGCAAGAACATTATTGATGGATTAGGTGCAGCTAACACTGCTACTAATTTTGAAAAAGGGGTGGAATCTTTAGAAAGAGAAAGCACTAAAGATCGGTAAAATCATTGATTGATTATGTTAGAATTCCCAATTATTTGATTGGGGATTCTGTATTCTATATTGAAAATTTTTAACAATAAAGATAATTGCGATCGCTAGTGCGATCGCTCAACCCTTAACTACCTCCAAACCCGTATCTTTAGCTACTTGTTGGGCTACAATTTCCTCCAAAGTAGCGACTCTCTCCCACTCAGACTCTATTGGCTCAAACTGACAGTAGCAAAGGATGATTTCATCCCAATCGCAGTCTTCGCCAACAGCAGGATAGCA
Source organism: Microcoleus sp. T3_B1 (assembly GCF_036700445.1). NCBI lineage: Bacteria > Bacillati > Cyanobacteriota > Cyanophyceae > Oscillatoriales > Microcoleaceae > Microcoleus > Microcoleus sp. T3_B1. Next base: position 22,509 of record NZ_JAUBOX010000062.1, on the reverse strand, counting down.
CTGTACTTTTGCGACTAACCAGTCGCTTTGGCGGTGGTAAATTTCTCCGTCTAGGAAACGTTTAGACTCTCCCAAGCGATCGCCTATTTTGGGGATAGTTCGGTTTCTGGAATAGTCCATCTCTTCGTGCAGCAAGTAAGTACCCGAACCTATTGCGTCGAGCCTTTTTTCCCATCCAGTCTGAGCACCGTCAGTGCGGTAAATCTTCAGTGTTGGCTTGCTTTTAAGCGAGTTAATCTTGGTGGTCATACCACAACTCCTGAAAGTAAATCTCTTCTCCTACAAACTCGCAGTCTACCTTCAAAACAGGATCGTTATTAGGAATAAATCTCTGGTAATCCCAGCCGTATTTTTTAGCCATTTCCGCGCATTTATCTGGATCGGTCGCCGGTTTTGTAAATCGCTTTTTCTTGGAAGGGTCAGTTTCGGACATTTTACCACCCTGGAATTGAACGCCGCAGCTTAATTATACCGCCTTTTCTTTAGACGATCGCAACTGTCTAGTATTAAATAAAATTAAATGAGTGAAACAAAAAAGAGCGATCGCCCTGCGGCAAACACGCCAAATAGTTACGATCGCCCTTCTTTTTCTCAGTATTCTCTGACAGAGGGCGATCGAGCTTTTTGAAGTGCGATCGCTCCCACGTCATTTACCACATAAACAGTTCTTCGTCAACATAAACATATTTACCCAAAACCCTCAGCGGCATCATCTCCCCACTGCCAAGTACATCAATTGAAACCCCATCTCTAATCAATATTTTAAACAATTCCCCCTCATCTTTGATCGAACTAGCATCTAATTCAATAACTTGACCTTCCTCCCTCATTACCTCCAACAAATCAGAAGTAGATACCCGAATAATTTCTTCATTATTACACCGCGCAGTCAAGCAATTGCCGTAACTGCCCGTAGCTTCAATATCAGATATTGCCCATTGCTTTAACAGATAATTTTTGTCTAAATACTCAAGAATTTTTGCAACTCTCAATTCCAGTTTTTCTTCGGCTTCGCAGCAAAGAGTCACAGCCCATTTTTGACCGATATTAGAAGTAATAGCCAACTTTTCACATTCCATAATGCTTCCGGGATTCTACTTCTAGTAGAACTTCACTCTTCAGACTCAGACTCAAAATCCACGCGATCGTAAATATCACCTAACAAAATCTCAAACTCCACGCAACTCAATCTCAACAACGCATCAGCACCATCATACTCAGACAAAACCCACTTATTATCATCCGTCTTAACAAACTGTTCAACGTGCATCTCGTATTGATCTATCAAAACATACTCCCTCAAACTAGGAATCGTGCGAAAAAGTTTAAACTTGCCACCTCTGTCATAATCCGCCGTCGATTCCGATAAAACCTCAGCCACCATCACCGCATTAGTAATCGTATCTTTCCTACCCTCAGCAAACTCCAACTTACCCGCCACCAACATCACATCAGGATAAGTACAAACTTGCTTCTGCGGTATCCACAAGCGCAAATCGTTTATAAATACTCGGTATGGTTGTCCTTTGGTGGCAAAATTTAATGTTCCATAAAAATTGCCAGCGATTTGATTGTGATTCGGTGTTCCGCCTGTCATAGGAATTATCTTGCCATCCTGATATTCGCTTCTAAATTTTGCCCCCTCTTCCAGCATTAAATACTCTTCGGGAGAGTAATAAATCTGTACTTTTTCCTCAACTTTGTCCTCAGCTAATTCTTCGCGGATTTCTGTCAATGCCGTCATAGTAAATCCTCATTTGCTCCTACTCACAATTATAGCCGCATCATCCACAAATCGAAACTACTGCTCACAAGCCCCAATCTTTCGTCTCAATTAGATTCCCCTCAAACTCAAAACCCCGGTTCAAACCATCAAAATACTTCTCAATATTAGGCTTAATCCACAGCGCTGCTTCCCCGTGTCCCAACTCCACAGATCGATCGACTACCTCATACCAAATTGTCAAATCAACTCCCGCCGCTTGCACCGCCTTCAAACAATCCCAAACAAAATTTGGCACCGATACCGGCGACACCGCATACCTCAACAATTCCTCAGCACCTTCTGGCAAAATAATCAGATTGCTGGCAACTACGATCGTACCTATATCTTCTTCCCTTTCCCCTTGCCAATTCACTTCGCCATTTAAAACATAACCCCAAGGTTCAAGAAAATTGTCGATAAGATACTGCAACCATTCGACATAATCATAAAACTTTTCTACGCCGCTCCACTGAATCCCCCCGCCGTCAGCAGTAGGAATCCAGTTACACCACAATCCGGGCTGAGTCTTCGGCGGGCGGTTGTAATCGACAACGGAAACTTCCGAATCTTCATCCCATTTTTCATTCACAAAATAGCAGCCTTCTTCGCCCACAGGCAAACCAACTGCTTCTCTTGCCGAATCGGGAATACTTTGCAAAATAGCAGGATTTCGCTTCATCCGTCTAGTCCGAGAAAACTCCAATAAGTAAATAGCTTCGCTGTCTAATAACCGTTTGTTTAAATGAAATATTCCGTCAAATGTTGTAGTGTATCCCATGATTTCGACCTATTTATAAATGTAGGGTGTCGAAGTCCAACTCAGAAGAAAGTTTATTGTTTGTGGAACGGGCTTCTAGCCCCTTGCTGACATTGGTGCAAAATGTGATTTTCATATATTTCACTATTCTGAAGAACGGGCAAGATGCCCGTTCCACAAGAATATTGAGTCTTTGGGGAACGCCTTCCAACCCTACTTAGTCTTGTCCAAACTCCGCGACTCCAACCAAATAGGAATTGCAATCCAAGCAACTGCTAACAGCAAAGCAAATACCGCAAATTGAGCAGCCCAAGCTACCAATTTCTCTAAAGACACAACTTGTCCCAAGAAGTAGGATAAACTCACCATTACAGATGCCCAGCTTGCAGCACCCAGAACATTGAACAGCGAAAATTTCCAAAAAGGCATTTCGGCAATACCCGCTAGGGGGCTGGCAAAAATTCGCAGCAGTGCGATGAAACGACCCAAAAATACGGCTTTAGCTGCATTTTTGCTAAACTGTTCTTTTAAGTCAAACAGTTGTTCTTCTCGAAAGCGGAAAAATTGTCCCAGCTTCAGCAGGAGTGGCCAGCCGCCGTACCTGCCGATCGCATAACCCAAATTTCCCCCCACAGTCGCACCCGCGATCGCACTGCCGAGCACAAACCAGTAATTCAGTTCCCCACTGCCAGCTAAAAACCCGCCAGCAATCGTAATAGTCTCGCCTGGAAGAGGAACTCCCAGATTTTCCAGCAAAATTCCCAGAAATACTGCCCAGTAGCCGTAATCGCGCGCAAACTGCTGAATAGTCTCTAACGATAAAAACTCAAAAGACATTCGATACTGCCTTCGTAAACTTTTGCAAAGCTCAATACATTTATATATTGGCTCGATTCAGCCAATAGTGCAATCTTTCGCTGTGATGAAAAACACACTGTTGTCGCGATCGCTGGCCCAACTAAAAATTAGCCTTTCAGGCATACTAGAGGAATAGAGAATTGTTGCAGTTGCGTTCCGCGCGATCGCCAGCCAGTTTCCTACTAAATTTATCACAACGGCTCTCCCCACCGATTCCCACAAGGGCGATCGCCCATCCTAAAACATACGCGGAAATCCCCTGAGTCTCTCAAGAGAGTCAGCAACTAAACTAACTTATTCATACTTTACGATCGTAGGATAACTGCTATGGAATTTCCCAACTTCAACCAACCCATCGTCCTTCAACCTCACAACTGCCTCGACTCCCAAGCCGGCAGCCTCCTCCAGCAACAGCTAGCCGAGATTGTGCCCGATCGCCACAAACTCTGGGTAATAGACATGGCCGCCGTAGATTTCATCGACAGTTCCGGGCTGTGTGCCTTAGTCGGCGGACTCAACGCCGCCCGCCACCGGGGATGCCGCCTCGTCATCTGCAACCTCTCAGCAACAGTCAGGCTAATATTTGAAATTACTCAACTCGACCAACTCTTTGAAATCTTCGACAGTTTCGAGCAAGTTATCTCCACTGAAACTCCGGCTTTAGTGGCTTGATTAAAATTAGCTGCCCAATTCAAATCTCAAGTTTCCAAGAGACTTCCAGCAACCGCAGAGCTAATTTCAATATCATAAATAGGTTGATTTGTCAAGCAATACCAATGACAAACAAATAAATCCGGCACTTGAACGCCGACAGAAGCGATCGCAGGTGCAGCCGGAAAAGGCCAAAGTCGATCGAAACAAATCCTTTCCCCTACGAACCCGAACTGCATCAAATAAGTCGCCGGCGGCGCATTTAAAAGATTTAGCAAGCCGTAAGCCAACTCATACAACTGCTGTCGCCAAACATCCGACAAATGCACCGGTTGAGAGTAACTCAAATCGCCAGACTGCTTAGAAGGTTCCCCACCAATCACCTCAGCATACAGTGGGCCCTTTGCCGTCAACACCACAGGCAGCCAAAAATTGCCACCACCGACGGGAAAAAGCAACTCCTGGGACACTCGATCGCGCGCCGCCGAAACATTGCTACAAAATCGAAACACATCTTGAGCAGGAAAAACCAGAGTTTCGGGTACATCCAGCGTCAAAGGACAAAAGATCGCCCCACCCGGAGCGATCGCGCCAGAATGGAGTTCAGAAACCCCACAGATATTGACTTCAGTTAAAGGATCAGATTGAGCGATCGCCGCCTTGAGACTTGCGGCCGAATCTTTCTCACCACCCGCCACAATCAAAACCTTAGACATTGCCAAAGCTCGGCATTTGAATTCCCCGATCGTCCTCAGCATCGACGCTCGGCAGATCCAAGCCCTTAGCCTTGCGGCTCCGCACCGCGAGACGGTAAGTTACGCTTTGCAACTCAGTGTGCAACTGGCGGTTTTCCTTTTGCAATTGCTCCAACTTTTCCTTAATCGGATCGAGCCGCTCGGCAAACTTCTGGCGGTAAACCCCCGGCAATTCCTGAACCACCTGTTCTAGCATCCGAGAGCGATCCGTCAATTCTTGCACCGACTGTCGCAGTTGGTAAACCTCAGCATCCCGCTCTGCGATTTGTTCCTGATAAAAACTCACCTGTTCTTCAACAGCTTGGAGTTGTTCCCGCATTGCCTGCATTTGAGCTTGGTGGCGATCGGAAACTTCCGGCGCTGGCACAAAATTAGAATTGCCCTTCACCAGCCGGAAAAGTTCTTGAGACAACTGCTGCACCAATTGGTCGCGCATTTGCAGCTCTTCGGTGAGACGAGATACCTCTGATTGCAATTCTTTTGAGCTTACAAGTTTAGTTTGATTCATAAAAATGCTCCTCGGTAAGTGGGAAAATCAGAGGCTTGAGCCCTGAGAGGTAAATAACACGGGTGGTTTCAATATATTCGACGGAGTTTATCCTGAGCGAAGACGAAGGGCGAGCGTGACCACCGCCTTGAATCCGCTTTCCCCTCCGGCGAGGGGTAGAGGGGTATAATTACCCCTCTGTGGAGATATGGTTATCTCCGGCTCCCTTTCGGGGTAATGTTCGCTTCGCCAATGTTATAAGAGCTTGTTAAGCTTGCAGCACTGCCTCAGTGACCTTAAGGCTGTTTAACTACAAGCGACAGATCGGAAAACTAGCGTCGCATTCAAGGAGTGTCATGACCCAAATAACGTAGACTTCTAAAGTCTTAGGCTGGTCAGTACAGCTTGCTCAATCAGTCGGGACCAAGCTCAGTCCCTTTAGGGCTGGGTTACTGACAATGACTCTCAGCTTTTACGATTAGATCTAGTATATATCTGCTATTTAGAATATCTTTCCATTACCACAGAGGCAAGAGGCACTTGGCAATTTTTGAGCTGGTTGCGAGAGTTTGATGCTCGTTCTTTACCACAACCGAGGCGAGGGATCAACCGTTCGAGAGATCAACGCTCAACTCCAATCTCATTAATCACAGCCGAAAGCACTTTGCCAGCTTCGTCCACGGTGCTGCCAAAACAGATAATGCCGTCCTCGTGACCGGCCATGGCCAGAATTTTGCGATCGGCCAAATTCTCCTCCTCAAAAAGTCTAAACATTTCTAAGGCCATCTGGGGAGTGCCGTAAGGTATTTCTTTTCTAGTAGTAGGAATCTTAAACAGCAGTTGCTGCCATAGCTTAGGATTGTGGACGTGAATAATCCCGCCCACCTCCTCTGTCTGAAGGTACAGGGCCCCGTGAGTCAGGGACTCCGACGAAGCTTGTACGGGGCCCCGGCAGCCGAGGAAATTTTGTTCTAAGTTAAATTCGGTAACAGTACAGTAAAATTCTGGTCCCAGAGTTTTCAAGTGTGCAGTCTGGGTTCCCGAAATCACGAATTGGCCTGAATTGCCGAGTCTGACGCTGACGTTGCCAAACCCTATGCCATTTTCGTAGACGCCAATTAATCCCCAAGCGTGGAGCCGATCGCGCCAGTCCATCAAATCTGCTATGTTCCGGGCAGCTACAGGGTCTGCTTCTTCCCAGTCACAGCGGTACTTAACGACTCCTTCATCCATTTTTTTGTTTGATCAGACACGACTCTGACACGACAGACATGGCCCAAGCTGAGACTTAATCGAAGTTATCAAGAAGTTGTCAAACAGCTTTTTTTGCCTGCTGCCTTATGTCTCGGTGCATAAGTGCCTTAACTAATCTACATTCCAGTGTCGCCGTAATTAGCGACCGACATTAGCAAAAAGTAAGCTAGGAAAGAAGAACCAATTATTTCCAAAATCATGATTTAGCCTCTCGGTTATTACAAAAGTTCAATGTGAAAATGTACCCTTTCAGTCGGGGAGTTTGATTCTAGGCTTTTGCCCGATCGAGTTTCTGATGTGAAACTACATAACATCCCTGAATCGCTTATTGTTCTATACTACAGCATTTCTACTGAGTTTACTTCTAACTTAAGAAATATTTAAGGATAAAGTACCCTTAATCCGGTAAGTCCGGTAAAAAGCAACCGTAGATTTACTTATTTTTTATAATTGTACATATATTTAAGCAAAAAGCAAGCGGAACACAAAAATTTTTTTTTTAGCCAGTCTGGGACGAACTGGCACAATCTTCGGCTGCTCTACGTTAGTCAACACCTATGTCGATCGAGCAATTTTTAGCTCCGGGGCATCCTACAACCTTAGAAACCGGGTTGAGCGTAATATCATGTCGGGTAAAATCACCGCAACGCCAGCTCGCGTCGGCGGGTTCACCAAAATCTGTAGTATTAGTATAAGTTATAGATCCCCTAAACCCGCGCCTACCTAGAGGGGGATAGTCGATCGACCGAACCTGATATAATCCTATTAACTGAGAGGTTGCACCATTCTCAATTAGTCTTTTATGAACAGGCAAGATGCCTGTTCCACAAGAAAATTTATATTTTGTGGAACAGGCATCTTGCCTGTTGCTGACAATGGTGCAAGATATCAGATTAAGAAAAAAACAAGCCGATCGAGCAGTGAGGGCCCGATCGGCTAAATTTTTCTGTGAAGCGCGATCGCCCCAGCCCTTTAAATGTGGAAGTGATACAAGATGCTGCCGTCGTCTTTAATTTCGCAATTGGCATTAAAGACTTCAGCTTGTTGGTTCAAAAAACGCTGAGCCACATCCGGCGACAGCCGCGTCTCCATCGCAAACCGCACCAGAGTGATTTCGCCCCGGCCTTCTTTGATCAGTCGGTACAAAGCACTTTGGAGCCTTTCGCTCTCTTCTCGTTGAAAAGCTGCTTTGTACCTCCAATCCGCCACCGAAGGAATCAAACCGCGGCTGACCAAAATCGCCAACAGCAAGCCAATTCCCAAAATCAGAGGCACTGTCGGATCGCTCGTGGGCGTCGCCACAATTTGTGGCACTGTAGCAGCGGCCAAACTGCTAACCATTTCTTTTTCCGACGCTTGCGTATCCGCCATTGCAAGCTGAGTTTTGTTGTAAAAGTCTTGCTGAAGCTTCATTTGCTGCAACAGGCGAGCGCGCTCTCTTTCGTATTGGTCGAGTTTTTGCTGAGCTTGTTTCAGGTCTTGAGTGACTTGTGCCAAGCGTTGGTTGAGCGACTGATTGACTGATTGCCACCGATATCTGTTAATCAGGCGGCTTTTTTCAACCATGCCCTTCATCAACATATCCGCCGTTTGGATTGCTTGCTGCTGATCGAGCGAGCGATACCCAACCACAATTTCTAGGGGTTGTTCCGCCTTAGAAATCTTGACACTAGCATTTTGTCGAACTTGCTGGGGCGAGAGCTTAACTGCATCTGCCACTGCTTTGACAACATTATCTGCTAGGAGAACCTCCGGGGTGAGTTGCTCTCCCTGCTTGAGAATTGTCGTGCCCGTGGTCGAAAATTTGACTGGCGGATTATTAGAAGTGAGAGTGCCTTGAGCCATGAATCCGGGGGGCGGGGCGAGGCGGTAGGCCAGGGCGCCTGAAATACCCATAATTACAGCAAAACTGCCTAGGGCAATCCATCTGTATTGATTTGCTGAAGATCTAAAACGTAAATTTCCCATTTTGATAGTCAAGTCATAACATTCGCTTGCCGCAGCTACTGCCAAACGCCAGAGCGATCGTTTCTTTCTGGTTAGTCCAATTGACTGCTGAAAATTTTCTCAGTTTGTACCTAAAAGCTATTAGCTTTTGAGAGTTGTCAATATTCATGAGTCCAAAAAACCGATCGCGCTTTTATTTGATCCGAGCTATAACTTCAGTTTTTGTCCTTAATAATTAATCTGTAACAAGGCTTCTGGAAGTCTACTGGCCTCAGACTAGCACTCAGGCGTGCGAGAGCCTCGCCTCCCCGTGTTTGTTGACATTCAAAACTGTCTCCTTTTCACCCTTGGCAATCCTCCAATTATCTTACGTCTTGGCGTCTTGCGGACGCGGTTGAAGAATAAAAAAAACCTTAAATACTGTGCCTAAAAACTTAACAAGCAAGAATTATACCATGCAGTTAAGAGTTTGCTGCATATTAAAAAAAATTGTGGATCGGGGCGGGAGACCCGATCCACATATTCACATAACAATTATGGTTCGATCGGTTGATGGTTCGATCGAGCTCACAAGGGCAAATGTTCAGAAGCCGATCGGCAAAATAAGACCCTCGCGGGCCATGACAGCCTTCGGAAAAGCGATTTGCACATCTTCGGCGATGCGATCGAGAAAATCGTCAGTATGAGCCGGATCATGGTGAAAAATCACCACTCGTTTCACCCGCGCCTCCTTAGCCATTCTCACCGCTTCCTGCCAAGTCGAGTGTCCCCAACCCACCTTCGGAGACTTGGGGTTGTGATATTCCTCGTCTGTGTACATCGCATCGTAAATCAGCACATCAGCGTCGAGGGCTAAATTGTAGACATTCTCATCTAGCCGATCGGGAAAATGTTCGGTATCCGAACAATAAACCACAGATCGTCCCTGCCAAGTCACCCGATATCCCATAGCAGTATTGGGGTGATTCAGAGAACCCGTCCTAATCTCAATATCGTCCAGCATCATCGTCTGGTTGTGATTGAGTTCGTAGAAATTCAAATCTGCCTGCAAACCCATCAGCGGTATCGGCGAATTCGAGTGGAGCACCCGTTCGACGAAGTGCCTTTTCATGCAATCTCCATCCGGCGGAGTTGCCCCGTAAATATCAAAGCTATTGCCGCGGATGAAAGCTGGGGCGAACAGCGGGAACCCTTGAATGTGATCCCAGTGATAGTGAGTAAAAAACATATAAGCTTGCACGGGCATTTCTTGCACCAACTGGTCTCCCAGCATCCGCAAGCCTGTTCCGCCGTCAAAAATCAAGCGTTTGCCAGCGACTCGCATTTCCAAGCAAGAAGTATTGCCGCCGTAGCGAACAGTTTCCTGTCCGGGTGTCGGAACACTGCCCCGCACGCCCCAGAACTGTACTACAAAATCATCTATACCTTTTATTGATTCGGAGGGTTGAGGGCAATCAACGGGAGTTGCCGCTACTGAGGACAAGCTGATTTCCATTTTAAAATTCAGGCTTTAAGGTTCCACATTGTCCGTGATGGCGCAGCAGATGATCGCACAACACTAAAGCTACCATCGCTTCCACCATTGGCACAGCTCTTGGCAAAACACAAGGGTCATGCCGTCCCTTGGCAGCCAGCAGCGTTTCTTCGCCTTCTCGGGTAACTGTGCGCTGCTGCTGGCGAATTGTCGCAGTCGGCTTGAATGCCGCCCGCAAAATGATATTTTCGCCGTTAGCAATGCCACCCTGAATTCCGCCAGAGCGATTCGTTACTGTACGAATTACACCCTTATCATCAGTATAGTATTCATCATTATGTTCGCTGCCCTTGAGCAGAGTCCCGGCAAACCCGGAACCAATTTCAAAGCCTTTGCTGGCGGGCAAGGACATGATGGCTTTGGCCAAGTCGGCTTCGAGTTTGTCGAATACGGGCATTCCCAGCCCTTTGGGTACGTTGCGGGCGACGCATTCGACTACACCGCCGATCGAATCTCCACTGTCGCGAACTTTTTCGATCAGTTCAATCATCCTTTCGGCACATTCGGCATCTGGACAGCGGACGATATTGCTTTCTACTTGTTCTAAGGTAACAGTGTCCGGGTCGGCTACACATTCTAAGTCAAAAATGCGTTTGACGTAGCCGACTATTTCGACTCCTGCTGCTTGTTTGAGAATTTTTTTAGCGATCGCCCCTGCTGCTACTCTACCTATAGTTTCCCTCGCCGAACTTCTGCCTCCGCCTTCCCAGTTACGAATTCCGTATTTTGCGTCGTAGGTAGCATCAGCGTGAGAAGGGCGGTAGGTTGTCGCCATTTCTGCGTAGTCTTGGGGGCGAGTATTTTGATTGCGGACTAAAATTGCGATCGGCGTTCCCAGAGTTTTGCCTTCAAACACCCCCGACAGAATTTCGCAGGTATCTGCTTCTTTGCGGGGCGTAGTAATTTTGCTTTGGCCAGGGCGGCGGCGATCGAGTTCGGCTTGAATTTCCGATGCGTCGATCGACACCAGGGGCGGGCAACCGTCAATTACTACTCCGACACCGCCGCCGTGAGATTCCCCAAATGTCGAGATCCGAAATAAATGCCCAAAGGTATTGCCCATTATGCTTTGCCCTGAAACTTGATAATTTTTAGCTTAAGTGGAATAGAGATTTACTGTATTTATGAAAAATATACCATTGACCAGTAGGCGACAGGCGATCGCCCCACAGCATCACTCCCTTCCCACCCCTAGAAGAATATCTACCAGGGAGAGAGGGAGAGACAGAGAATAGGAGATCTCTGGAAACACACTTAAATTCATCCGTGTATCCGTGTCCGAATCCGTGTTGTGCCTTCCTTCTTCTTTAGTCTTCGTGTTCTTCAAAAGGATCTCTCAATTCCTTAGCGGGAGGGCCGAAAGCCGTGTAGATTGAGAAACCGGTGATAGCCACCAGACACACGCCCAGTGAAATGCCAAGAACTGCTGCAGGTTCCATATTTTTGATCGATTATGAGTGCTCCACTCTATAATATTACAAAAAATAACAATCCGTCTGAAAGTCTCGTGATTTTAGGCGCTGTACGCTATGGCAGCCAACCCCCACTCCCCGTTTTGCGAGTCCCCCGGCAGCATTTCTGAGAAATTGCGATCGCAATTAGCGGTAGAAATATGTCAAACTTTTCTGTAGAGATTCATTGCAGGTGACTTATGGCACAACGGACTTGGTTAGGAGATATACTCAAACCCCTTAACTCGGAATACGGCAAGGTAGCCCCCGGCTGGGGAACCACGCTATTGATGAGCGTTTTCATTGGACTGTTTTTCGTGTTCTTGTTGATTATTTTGCAAATCTACAACTCTTCTCTGATTCTGGAGAGTGTGGATATGGATTGGTCGAGTCTCGGCCGCTAAAAATTGATCGCAAAACAGTAAGGCTAAAAGTAAAAGCTGAGGGTTGAGGAGAAAGGGTAAAAGCTAAGTTTTCCCGTTTTTCCTTACCCTTTCCGATTACTTTTGCCATAAATAAACAAGAAGTAACTAAACAAATTGCAGGAGAAAAACCATGAATATTTTTGGCATTGGTTTGCCGGAAATGGCCGTTATTTTTACGATCGCCCTATTGGTGTTTGGTCCGAAAAAATTACCTGAAATCGGCCGGAGTATGGGGAAGGCAATTCGGGGCTTTCAAGACGCTTCGCGGGATTTTGAGTCGGAATTCACGCGGGAAGCTAAGCAGTTAGAAGAAGCAGTAGCAACTAGCCGCAAACCGGAAACTGAAAAACTCACGGCGGCTACTCCCAAGGAAGATAGCACAGACATTTAAATGAACAACACTCAGAAGTCGGAAACACCAGCGGAGTTAGTGATTCCCCAGCTAATAGTTGGCTTGGGAAATCCCGAACCTAAATACGATCGCACCCGACACAACATAGGCTTTAATGCTGTCGATGCCTTGGCTAAATCTTGGCAGATTTCGCTGTCGGAAAATCGCAAATTTCAAGGCATATTTGGCGAGGGAAACCGGCCGCGGGGACAGAAAATCCGTTTGCTGAAACCGCTTACTTACATGAATCTGTCGGGTCAAGCGATTCGGGCGGCGACGGATTGGTACAAAATACCTGCGGAGTCGGTATTAATAGTATACGATGATATGGATTTGCCGATCGGGAAATTGAGAATGCGTCTTGCCGGTTCGGCCGGCGGACACAACGGCATGAAATCGACAATTTCTCATTTGGGTACAGACAAATTTCCCCGCTTGCGGATTGGCATCGGCAAACCTCAAAACGATGCTGCTAAAAATGAGAAAGATACGATTTCCTTCGTTTTAGGAAAATTTTCCTCAGAGGAAAGTCAGTTAGTAGAGAAAGTGCTTAAACTGGTTGTAGAAGCTGTGGAACTAAGCCTGCACCAAGGAGTAGAAAAAGCCATGAGCCTTTACAATAGTCGCACAATTGCAGAAACAAACGCGGAAACAAAAAGGTGAGTTCGAGACGTTTGCCTGAAACAACTGCATATGTCCGGGTTACTGGCCAATCTTGGCAAAAAGGCACGATTGAGGGTGAAGTGACTGCCGGCAATTTTGAGTGGCAGTTTCAGTGGCGTTTCACGTCAGAAAAAACACTGATACTTGAGCCTTCTCAGGGTAGGGCATTGATTCAGGAACCGCTGCACCGTTTTCTGGAAAAATGGGATTATCAATTAGAACCAGGTGGCGATTATTCGTTTACGGTTCGGGCTGAGTTTTAAAATCTTGGTAATGGGAAATGGGGAAAAGGCAATGGGGAATAAAAACTTCCTCTAGTAAAATATCCCGATGCCAGTCATTCTTTAATTAATTATGGGGAATTGCTGTAATGGGAAATTGCGAAACGGTAATCGGGAAGGCAAACTTTCTCTAGTAGTATCTCCCGATTCCAGTAATTCTTTAATTAAAGCAGGTGGCGTCCCTTCTCGGTAAGGCCCGCAATAATACATTGTCAAAACAGCTTTGTAAGCCCAGTGATTGGAAGGTACATCGGTAAAAGGATTTGGCAGGGTTTCAGCCCGATTCTGCACGCAAGCATTGAGAATTTGTTCTCGCATTGACTGCACTTGACCTAAAGAATTATTGGGCTTTATTGGTGCAGGATTTTGCGCCTGTGCGGGAGATGAACAACAGGCACTAACTAGCAGTATAATTGTGGAAACGATTCTGAGTTTAAGCATCTAATTTCCTCTTGTGCGACAATATATCCTAACTTCCACTGCATTCCCTGAAAACTATGCTGGGTCGTACCCTCCGCAATCATTATCAAATTATCAAATTCTTGGGGAAAGGCGGTTTTGGGCACACGTACCTAGCCAAAGATTTAGACTTACCCGGACATCCCCAGTGCGTTGTCAAACATCTTAAACCGCAAAACGCTGACCCTGACCTTTTGCTGATTGCCAGACGCTTATTCGACGCAGAAGCACAAACTCTGTATAAATTGGGTAAGCTACACGACCAAATCCCCAAGCTTTCCGCCCACTTCGAGGAAAATGGGGAATTTTATTTGGTGCAAGATTTTATCGCCGGACACGACCTTACGAAAGAACTGATTCCAGGTAAAAAATTAAGCGAATCATATACTATTAAATTATTGCACGATATCTTAGAAGTTTTAGCAATTGTTCATCAGCAAAAGGTGATTCATCGCGATCTTAAACCTGATAATTTAATGCGTCGCCAAGATGGTAAAATTATCTTGATTGATTTCGGGGCTGTCAAGGAAATTAGCGCAATGGTTGTTAATGCTCAAGGGCAAACTAGCTTAACTATTGCAATTGGTACTGCTGGTTATATGCCGAGCGAACAAGCGAAGGGCAAACCTAAACTGTGTAGCGATATTTATGCAGTGGGGATGATTGGGATTCAAGCATTGACTGGTCAACATCCTCATACCTTAGCAGAAGATCCGCAGACGGGAGAAGTTATTTGGCGAAATCGGGCGCAAGTTAGTAATAATTTAGCAAATGTGTTAGATAAAATGGTGCGCGACAATTTCAGTCAGCGTTATCAAAATGCAGAGGAAGCATTGCAAGCAATTTTATCTTTGTCGCGGTCTTTCCCGCCACCACCGCCACCACCACCGCCACCGACACGAACGGTGTATCAAAGTTTGGGGAACAAATCGCCTCAACCTGTAAAAGTATTGTCAAATTCCCTAAAAACAGTTCAATTTGAAACGGTGACAGTGAATTCAAAGGGGCAAATCATCAAGCGCAGCCAAAGTCAAGCACAGGTTTTTACAGAAACTATCGCCAATGGCGTTACTTTAGAAATGGTTTCTATCCCCAAAGGCAAATTCAAAATGGGTGCACCTGCAAGTGAAGCAGAAAGCGATGACTATGAAAGACCTCAACATCAGGTGACAATCAAACCGTTTCTGATGGGGAAATACCCGATTAATCAAGCACAGTGGGCAGCAGTAGCTAAATTGCCCAAAATTCAGTATTACCTTAAACCCGACCCTTCTCACTTCAAGGGTAAAAACCTGCCTGTAGAAAACGTTTCTTGGAATGATGCTGTTGAATTTTGTGTGAGATTGTCTCAGAAGACGGGTAGAAGCTATCGCCTTCCTAGTGAGGCGGAATGGGAATATGCTTGTCGGGCTGGGACAACTACTCCATTTCATTTTGGGGACACAGTTACCCCGGATTTAGTTAATTATCGTGGCAATAATTCCTACGGTTCTGCACCGAAGGGAATCTATCGTGAAACAACAACTGCTGTGGGTAGTTTTCCACCCAATAGCTTTGGACTTTATGATATGCACGGGAATGTCTGGGAATGGTGTCAAGATATTTACCACGATAATTATAACGGTGCGCCGAATGATGGAAGTGCCTGGGAAAGTGGTGGAGATAGTAATTACCCGGTGCTGCGTGGTGGCTCCTGGCTCAACTATGCGGTCAATTGCCGTAGTGCCAATCGTGGCTACAACTCGTCGGATCTCAGGTGGAGGAGCTGGGGTTTTCGCGTAGCGGTTGCTTCGGTTTCTTCGTCGTCCTAGTTTTCCCCGCGAGGACTCTTCTTTGCTATTTTGCCCTTTTGCTCTTTACTCTTTTTTCTTTTTCACTTTTTTGGTGACCTCTGGTGACTCGATTTTTTTTTGCACTCGTGGATGCACTCCCGACAAAGAAACCGGGTTTTTTACTTAATCTGTGGAGTACAGCGAAGGATATCCTCAAAAAACCCGGTTTCTGGGCACCTGTGCGTAAGTTCTGTTTGGGAAAATCACTGTCATTGTGTCAATGCTTTCTGTATAGACAAGTCTGCTGAAATAGTCTGGTTTATTTACGGAGGAGTTGGTGCTGATTTAGGATGGGTTCCAGCGTAGTAAACTATTTTTTTTTCAGATTCACCGCCGAACAGATTATAATTAGAAATATTGATTTTTCTCACGAATAGTCGCATAGGAGATTTACAAAATGAATAACCTATTAGCAGAAACTTTTGCCACCGTCTCTCAACTACCCGAAGCAGAACAAAATGCCATAGCATCCTTAATCTTACAAAAGATATCAGCACCCAGAGTCGCGCCTTTCCTCATTTCCCAATCAGACATTGAAACCCTAGAAAAATTATACATTTTCCGAGACAAAACAGAAGTTATTGAATTTATTAACAAATATCCGTTTTTACTTCCCGTTGTGCTAGAAGCACCCGTTCAGATTAGCAATTATTTTCCCGAACAAAAACTATTACTTCAAGTCATCAATGACCCCGAAATCCCTAACTATGTTCATCTGGTTCTCTCAATCATCTTGACAGACCTCGATCCCGATGAAGCAATGGATAGAGAAGACGAATTGCGTAAAAATTGGTCTAGGGAATTATCCCATGAAATTCGGGAGCATTTTTATACGATTTTGGAATATACTGATGAGTTTTGATTGGTCGCAATACCTAAATTTAGCAAAAGAACTTGCTGGTCAAGCAACTATTCCTGCTGAACAGGAGGCGCGATTGAGGGATGCTATCAGTCGTTCCTATTATGCTGCTTTTATCTTAGCGCGGAACTATTTGCGAGATAAACAAGGTCATTCCCTGCCAAAAACTAGCGATATTCACCGCTATGTTTGGCAAGAATTTGATATTAATCCTGACTCAAGATATCAATTAATCGCCGATAATTTAGCAGTGTTGCGCCGATATCGAAATCAAGCAGACTATGACGATAATTTTCCCTTATTATCTGCGATTGCTACTATTGCGCTCAAGCGTTCTCAAGAAATAATTTATAACCTAAATAATCTCTAAATATCAATTTAATCTGATAATGCTTTTTTGCTGGAGTCGGGTTTGTTGCTGGATAAGCCGGTGGAGTCATGGATCAAAATTTGGTGGATAAATCGGCTCAAACTCCAACGCTAAAAGTTGAAATAGCCTGGTTTATTTACGGAGGAGTTGGTGCTGATTTAGGATGGGTTCCCGCGTAATAAACAAGCACCTTGCGTTTGTGTTCATCCGGTACATAAAATACTCTGTCTGAACTTGTTACTTCATATTCCCACGCACCTTGATAAAGTTTGCCTTTTAACGGAAAAACTCTCCTCGGTTTTCTCACCATCGGGCTAGTACATAAATCTTGATAGCAGCGACGAGCATTTTCAGGGACACGTAACAATAAAGCTTCCCAATCCCGGTTAACCCGTCGGTTTTTTGCTACTACTAACCAGGGCGATTCAGGCAATTGCGCGATAATTTCGGCTGCATTTTCTTGAGTAGATAGGGATGTTCGGGGTGCTGTAAGTGCTTCTTCAGGCGGGATTACCAACTCGGAAAGCACGGGTACAGGTGCGGAAAGTTCTTCAGAGGAAACCCCGCTTTCTGAATCGTCTGGAGTGGGTGGAGTGTGCGTCATACCTGAGTCGATTCAGTAGTGCTTTCTATTTGAGGTGGTGTCAGCAAAACTTCGTCAATTTCATCGCTGAAAGCTGCTGCGAGTTCCGGGCTAGAAATTGCTTTAGCGCTTTCATGCCATTCATGAATTACAATCTCAATCTGATTCCACGCGCCCGATTCCGACTCAGCAAGTCGGTAAGCTTTTTCTAATTCAGCAATCAATTCGCTGAGTTCATCTGAGTCAAATGCTGTCAGCCAGTGATAGGGATTTTCTGAACTAATCGCTTCTCCCAATCGCAGCCGGTAAGCAGCGGCAGTCACTTCAAATACAGTCAAAGAAAGCGTCGCAGCTTTGACCCACAACGTCATCTCTTCCCGGCGCAGTAAAGCAAAATGCTGGTCGTTGCGAGTGATAGTGACAGGGTGCTCCATCGCCAAATCTAGAACTCGATTCGGTTGCTGGTTCAATTCTGTTGCGGTAATTAATTCATCGCCGTAAACAAAGCGCGAAGATTCACTTAGCATGGTTTTTGCGTCTGTATGAGTTCAGTATAACACAATTAACATCAATAATAAATGATTTGGGTTAGCGATAGCAAGGCTGATGCACTTAAAGAGCTATTCTGATAAGTTAAGGTTAGTGGCAAGTAAGGCAATGTACTTAATGCACCCAGTTGCGGAGCGATTTCAGTAAACGTAAATCTGACTTTATCAACCATAATTTACTGCTTTTTAATCTGATCAAGCCTTTGCTAAAACAGCAGCAGATTCAAAATAGTTGTAGGAGTTTGTGCTAGATAGTTTGCTTTAATTTTCTAGGAAAATTATGTGTGATTATTGGAGTAATTTCGATTGGATAAAATGCAGTAGTAAAAGTTTGTCAGCGTGAGGCAAATGCTTCAGGTGTGGTAGAAGTTCAGCAAGCTGCATAAAAATTTCCCAAGGTTGGTTGTAGAGTAGAGGAATCGGCGGTTGAAACCGCGTCTAGACAAACGATGTCCCTCTCTAAGAGACTAAAGAATAAAGGCTAAAAATTTGGGAAGAAGGACTAAAGTCCTGACTGCGAACCTTTTGAACGTTCGGACATCTGCCGCATTCCCACAGCCAATACGCTCAAAAACAACAGCCCGATCGCCCCAGCTAGCGGATTGCCGTTAACTCCTGTCACCCAGTCGGGAACAGATGCCGAATATCGCACTAACTGCCCGATGTTAATCATGTAATATCCCCAGACTAAACCTGCATGAAGCCCGATCGACAAACCGAGGCGATTTTGGCGCGATCGTTTTCCCCAAACCAGAATCAAACCCAGCAACAACAACCCCGGAAACTGCGGCCAACTCTCCAGCATTGCCGCGACAGGTTTGATAAAATGAGATAGGGCAAACACCAGGCTATTCACCCACAGAGATATTTTATAATTGTAATCCCGCTGCAACTCGTCCAGCAACCAACCACGGAATACCAACTCCTCCGCAAAACCGACTCCAAGGGCGCTTAACAGCCCTTCTGCGATGATTCTCGGCAAATTATCAGAATTTTGCCACGCGACTAAGCCGAACAGCCCTTGCACCGCAAATAAGCTGAAAGTGAGCAAAAGTCCGATCGCCAATCCGATTAAAAGCTCAAAACCGTTTTTTCGCGTATTGATTAAACCGTAACTTTTGAGTAATTGGGTTTGTCCGTAAACCTTTTTTCCCCAGATCCGCACCAAAAAGAGAAACTCTGTAAACAACAGCGCCATAGTGAGAATAGTTGCAAGGTTGCTATCTTTAACTAACAAGTAAATTGGTGCTGCTAGGGGCAACCAGATTGCTAGCAAAATTAATATAAAAATTATCACACGTAAAAGAAATGGATAACTGGCTATTATTTGGAGGCGGTTAATCATTGTTGTAAATGAGTTGAAATTGGGTAAATCGGCTTATTGGTCTGTCGGACTGTCCGACAGGGGTTAAAAACCCCTGTCTCATAGCGAAAGTCCTCTCAAAGAGGACTGAAATTTATCACAATCTAATTTAGGTTGGCAGTCGGTTTTAACTCACATCTTGCACCATTCTCAATTACTTGTTTAGGAACAGGCAAGATGCCTGTTCCACAAGAAGACTCATTCTTTGTGGAACGGGCATCTTGCCAGTTCTTGACAAGGGTGCAAGATATCAGTTTTAACCGACTTTTGCTATAAGACGGGGATTTAAATCCCCGGCGGGCTTGCGGGTGAATGCGAGAACTTTTGGCTGAGTCAGGCTTGAGTAAATCCGAGAGTTAGAATTTGGTAAATCCGAGAGTCAGGCTTGAGTAAATCCGAGAGTTAGAGTTGGATAAATCCGAGAGAATGTACAAAGCAGACGGAAAAAGCTAGAATGGCATCGTATCGGTTGAAACTTTAAATGAAGCAAAGCTATAACATAAGGTAACAATGACTGAAGCCTCGGATTTTTCAAATGTCGATCGCGAATTAGATGACACAATTTTAAGCTTCGCAGACATTCAGGCAGAACTCAACCTGCGCCACGCTAAAGATGCTCTGCGAGATATAGTAGAAAATCTCGACTTGACAGTTCAAGAGCGAACTGGACTGGAACCGGAAATTGGCGGGTTGGAGAAAATGCTCGACAAGCTAGAGCGCGCTTGCGTGCAAATAGCTGTGTTTGGGATGGTGGGAAGGGGAAAATCTTCGGTTTTGAACGCGCTGCTAGGTCAAAATGTGTTTGAAACTGGCCCGACTCACGGGGTGACTCGCACGACGACTATCGGGCAGTGGGATGTCGGAGAGGGAATTGATGAGAATTTGCCCGATGGCTTACGCCCCGCTACGCTACGACTTTCGCCAGTTATTTACCGTTTGTCGCAAGTAGAATTAATCGATACTCCGGGAATAGATGAAGTTGACGGCGAAACTCGCGAAATGTTGGCGCGTCGCGTTGCTCAACAAGCAGATTTGATTTTGTTTGTAGTTGCTGGCGACATTACAAAGGTGGAATACGCAGCACTTTCGCAGTTGCGGGAAGCCGGAAAACCGATGTTATTAGTGTTTAATAAAATTGACCAGTATCCTGATGCAGACAGGCTGGCAATTTATCATAAAATTCGAGACGATCGCGTGAGAGAATTGTTGTCTCCCGATGAAATTGTGATGGCGGCGGCTTCGCCTTTGACGGCGAGGGCGGTGCGCCGGCCCGACGGCAGTATGGGCGTGCAAATGACTCGCAGTTTGCCACAAGTGCAAGATTTAAAATTAAAGATTTTGGAGATTTTAGACCGAGAAGGCAAATCTTTGGTCGCGCTGAATACGATGCTCTGTGCGGGGGATATTAACGAGCATTTGGTGCAGCGAAAAATGGAAATTCGCGATGAGGCGGCTAATCGAATTATCTGGAACGCGGTAATGACTAAAGCTGTGGCGATCGCACTTAATCCAATTACTGTAGTTGATATTCTTAGCGGTGCGGTAATTGATGTGGTGATGATATTAACTTTATCTAAAGTTTACGGCATTGCGATGACGGAAGCGGGCGCGGTGGAATTGCTGCAAAAGATTGCGATTAGTATGGGGGGAATTACTGCGGGCGAATTGCTGGCTAATTTTGGTTTGAGCTCGTTGAAAGGATTGTTGGGTTTGGCGACGCCGGCGACGGGGGGTTTGGCTTTAGGGCCTTATTTGTCTGTGGCGGTGACGCAAGCTGCGATCGCGGGGGTTTCTTCCTATGGTATCGGTCAAGTTACTAAGGCTTATTTGGCTAATGGTGCTTCTTGGGGAGATGATGGGCCAAAGGCTGTTGTGAGCAAGATTTTGTCTTCTTTGGATGAGGATTCTATTTTAAATCGGATTAAGGAAGAGTTGCGGGCTAAGTTGGATTTGGGAAGTGTGGAAAAACAGAAATTGCAGTGAGAAGAAGGAAGGCACGACACTGATTTTGACACGGATACACAGATTAATTATCGACAGTGAGTAGTTATTTGTTATTTGTGAGGAACTACCAATAACCAATGCCCAATGCCCAATGCCCAATGCCCGATGCCCAATGCCCGATGCCCGATGCCCGATGCCCGATGCCCAATTCCTAATATTATGTTACTAACCATCTCTACAACTCGCGTACCTGCTACAGATTTGGGTTATTTGCTGCACAAACATCCCGATCGCCATCAATCCTTTCCGATGACTTTCGGGCAAGCCAGCGTGTTTTATCCAGAGGCAAATGCAGAAAGGTGCACGGCGGCTTTACTCTTAGATGTCGATCCGGTTGCTTTGGTGCGGGGCAAGTCGAAATCCGGCGATCGCCCTCTCGAACAATACGTGAACGATCGCCCCTACGTTGCCTCTTCTTTTCTGTCTGTCGCCCTCGCCAAAGTCTTTAGTACAGCTCTATCCGGTCGCTGCAAAGACCGCCCAGAACTCGCAGAAACAGCTATTCCTTTGACAGTTAATCTGTCGGTTTTGCCCTGTCGCGGTGGCGAGAAGTTCCTGCGGCAAATGTTTGAGCCGCTGGGCTATCAAGTCGCAGCAAAACCGCTGATTCTTGACGAGCAATTTCCCGATTGGGGTGCGAGTCCTTACTTTTCTGTGGAACTGCAAAATACAGTTCCTTTGGCGGATTTGTTAAGCCATCTTTACGTGCTAATTCCCGTGTTGGATGACGACAAACATTATTGGGTGGGCGATGATGAAATCGAGAAGTTATTGCATCACGGCGAAGGTTGGTTGAACGCGCATCCCGCCCGCGAACAAATTGCCAACCGCTATCTGAAACGCCAGCGCCGTCTGACGCGAATTGCTGTGGCACAGTTAGCAGAAGAAGATAATATTGACCCTGAGTATCTCGAAGTTTCTCATCAGCAAGAAGAGGAAGTTTTAGAACAGCGAATTAGCTTGAATCAAGAGCGTTTGGAAGCTGTGACGGAGGTTTTAAGGCAAAGTGGTGCTAAGCGAGTGGTAGATTTGGGCTGCGGTGAGGGAAAACTGCTGAAATTGCTTTTGAAAGAAAGCTCGATCGAACAAATTACAGGCGTCGATGTGTCCTTTCGGGCATTGGAAATTGCCAGGGAACGTTTGCAAATCGATCGATTGTCTCCCGCACAGCAATCTCGCATTCAACTAATTCAAAGGTAAGGATTCAGGTCTGAAATTCGGGAATGAGGTCAGGCATAGGAAAGTAGTCACAAGAATGGGCAGAAAGAGCCT